>DATBMW010000051.1:0-24269 GCA_036554645.1 Nitrososphaera sp. | reverse complement strand
CCAAGTAGCAACTTCCTTACGCCTGTCCTCCCTCTTGTGCCCATTACAATCAAATCTATGTGTTTCTTCTTGGCGTATTCTATTATTGTGGTCGGCGCTGGTACGCCAATCATGATCTCACTTCTCATGCGCACTTTCTCTTTCTGGGATAATTGTTTGACATCTCTTATCCATTTCTTGGCGTACCTTTCTGCTCGACTAAAATATAGCGCTAACAGAGCAGGGTTCGTCCCTTTTGGCAATGGAGGAAATTCGATTACATGGATGCATGTTATATCTGCATCGAAGAGTCGTGCCATTCTTAAAGCATATCTGGCAGCTTTGAGTGAGACACTAGAGCCGTCGACTGGGAGCAATATCTTTTTTGTCTGACTGACCAAGTCGTTCCTCTTCACAAGTGATTGTTGACGGTATATTTAGATACGTTGCGCGGCAAGTAGGGAAAAGCTTCTCTGTTGTCCATGGATTTAATAGATTTGCAGGCTCCTCATAGACCAGATCATGCATCCCAGATGTTGACCAATTTATTGCTCGTTGACAAGAGGTCTCTCCCTTTTTCCTCGTGCAATCTACTCGTAGGTCGTAACCTTGACTGCCTGTATTTGCCCTAAAGGGGATTCCCGATGTTCGTAGTCATAATAGTTGTACGTGGACTCGCCTTTAGAGTAGAATGTCAATACCTCGCTATCCCCTGGTGCCATAAATCTCGTCGTCAAGTTAAGGCCATCAATATACAAAGCGTGAGGAACACTATCTTGATTTATCACGGTAAGCTCCATTGCGAAATCTCCTGTCCTCATGATAATCGTTGGGTTGATGCCGGCGATACCTTCTATTCCAACCAGCTTGACTTCGCCGTCCAAATTTTGGAACGCGACTGTTACAAACGCCTTTTCGGGAAGGAATATTTCGACGTGCCTTACTCCGCCTCCGCTAATATAGACAAGTGCGACAGCAAACGCGACAATTGCACCTATTAGAGCAAGCAATACCATCTTGCCATCACTGATTAGCGGCCCAGTTCGTGACATTGTGATACCTTCTTCGTGCCGCTAGCCTATTAGCTGTCAGAGTACACCGTCTTGCACTGCCCGCATCTATTCCCACGGGCAGTAATTGCCAACAAGTACGTTCCGAACGCTTTCTGGACCGGTGATTGAGAGGATTGCCAATCTTCACAGAACGATTTGATCCAAACTCCCAGATAATCCGTTAGAACAAGATCCCCCCTTTCACCCAACCATCTGAATACAGCAGCTTTGGCTTTCTGCAGTGTCCGCTGCGCTCGGCTAATTAGTGTAGAGGAATTCGGTCTTTGACCTTGAGGCTAGAAGAGGATCATTGCAAATCGAAAACCTTGTCAAGAGACTTTCGGCAGACATCCTAATCAAATCCGACTCATATGCTCACGTTGCTTGACCCAAATTCAATGTCGTTCTGCATTGCACTGCATCGCCGGGAAAGTGACCGAGGTACCCCAGAAGTTGAATAATCTACTGAAGCCCAGCTTTATCATGCTGGCTGGTGTTTCATTGTTCACTTCACCACAAGTACGGGACAAGGTGCATAGGTAACAACGCCAGAGGCAACACTCCCGAGCAACATCCTGCTAACACCAGACCTTCCTCTCGTTCCAATCACAATCAGATCCGCCTTTTCTCGATCCGCATAATTTACTATTGCCGCCACGACAGACAATGGGGAATCTATCACGTCCGTCTTGACGCGAACCTTCATCTGCTCGGCATTTCTGGTTATCTCAGTGAACCACTTTTGTGCCTCCGCTTTGGCCTCTTCAATCTTTTTCTTTATCGGATCAGGATAGGACAACCGGTAAAGACCAAGAGACTGAAGATACTGGTCGATGTTTACCACGTGCACGACGCTTAATTCTGATCCATACTTTTCAGCCATCTTTACTGCATAGTTAGCCGCTTCCGTCGCATTTTTTGAGCCGTCGATAGGTACGACTATTCTGGAAATTTTCTGTTGAGTCATCTAATCATGCCAGAGCTGGCATCTCTTAAAAATAGAAAGAATGCACTGCAATCCAGTGAAGACTGACTCGATAAATACATCACACAGAGCTTTGACAGTTTAAGAATCCCGAGTTTATTTGATGAGTCAGATCTTCGGGTATTGCAGGACAATGCAAGGTATTCACCGAAGATATAGAGTAGAGAGCCTCGTGGATCTGTATGGCGCAAGAAGAAAGCAAGAAAACTCGAGTAAGGGACTACATGAACGACAAGTTTGTAACAATTGAGAGCGATGCGAGCGCGTTTGAAATAGCAAACAGGATGCTAGAAAAACAGGTCAGTGCCGTCGTCGTTGTGGACAGCGGCAAGCCTGTTGGGATACTTACGGAGCGCAACTTGACCCCGCCAAGTCATAGCAAAGGATAGCCCGCCTGGCAAGACGCCTGTCACGGTAATAATGTCAGCCCCTCTTGTGTCTATCGATAAGGACTCTCCAATCGAAAGAGCTGCTGAAACTATGGTAAGAAATGGCATGAGGCATCTTGCGGTAGAAGACGGTAATAGAATAATTGGGATGATCACAACTACAGACCTCTCGAGATATGTCAAAGAGAAATTGCTGGACAAAGAACGCGTTTCACAATCGATCTTAGAAGTGCTGTACCCTTCTGAAGAGCCAAGTGAAGCGGCCTGGCCGTCAGCGTAGCTGTCTTTGTAGTGCATTGCAGTGCAATCCTAGATTACAAATAGCGTCGGTACCCACTTGTCACACATGAAACAATCCGGAACGTGGAAAAAGACGGAAAATGATGAACGCAAAACATATGAAGATAGGAAGGAGGCAGCGCAATTTCTTGCCCAGGAATTAAAGAAAAAGCTTGGTGACAAGCTAAAAAAAGAAAATGCAGTTATCCTCGCAATACCGCGCGGTGGTGTCGTTACCGGCGACGTCATTGCGGAAGGTCTAGGAGTTGGGCTAGATGTATTGGTATCGCGTAAAGTGGGATCCCCATTCAACCCCGAGCTGGCCATCGGCGCGGTAATGCACGACGGAAGCTTCTTTCCCAATACGGATATCATGAAGATGTTGAAAGTACCAAAGAGCTATGTAGACGAGCAGATCGCTATCCAGATGAAGGAGATAGAGCGCCGAATACTAAGGTTCAGAGGTTCCAAGGATTACTATCTTAAAGACAAGTTTGTTATTCTGGTAGATGACGGGATAGCCACTGGCGCGACTGTATTTGCGGCGATCAACTGGCTGAGAAACCAAAAGGTCAGAAAGATCATTGTCGCCGTGCCCGTAGGCCCAAATGACATCGTTCTTAGGCTTGAGGCCGTTGCAGACGATGTCGTTGTCCTGCAGGCGCCCCTACTCTTTACAGCAGTGGGCGAATTCTATCAGGATTTCGCCCAAGTAACAGACGACGAAGTGGTGGAAACAATGAGGAAATATCTCAAACCGGCCCCATGATGAGAGAATGGCTACCACGCAATTTCTCACAAGAGCTGGAAGAACGATAGACAAGGTCGATGATTTCCGCTACAGGATTGAAAAGAACACAGCGGAGGGGATGAAGGTTCCCGTTACTATCTATGCCAATGAGCAGCTTCTCTCTGCAATGGTCACAGATCGAACGCTAGATCAGGCAGTAAATGTGACTATGCTGCCTGGGGTGCAAAAACACGTAGTGGTGTTACCCGACGGCCATGAAGGCTACGGATTTCCTGTTGGAGGGGTGGCGGTCACGGATCTTGAAGAAGGCATTATTAGCCCCGGCGGAGTGGGCTACGATATCAACTGCGGCGTAAGGCTAATCCGGACAAACTTGATGGAAAATGATGTAAAAGGGGTCATGGACAGCCTAGTGAATGAACTGTTCGACGCCATTCCCTCAGGCGCAGGACGCGAAGGCATAATTTCGTTATCAAAATCAGAACTTGACGAGCTTGTGAATCAAGGTGTGCGCTGGGCCATTGATCGCGGCTACGGCTATGAGCACGATGCAAATGTGTGCGAGGAAGAGGGATGCATGCTGGGTGCAGACCCTTCAAAGGTTTCTGATACCGCCCGGAAAAGGGGTTCTCAACAGCTAGGGAGTCTCGGCTCGGGCAATCACTTTCTTGAAATTCAGAAGGTTGACCGAATTCACGACAAAAGAGCCGCCAAGGCAATAGGCATTGAACAGGAAGGACAGATTACAATCCTTATTCACTGCGGCTCGCGCGGCTTTGGCCACCAGATTTGCACCGATTACCTGAGAGTTTCAGACAGTGTATTGGGAAAGTACGGCATAACTCTGCCTGACCGAGAACTTGCGTGTGTCCCAAACAACTCCAAGGAAGGTGAGAACTACAGGGCTGCGATGAACTGCGCGCTGAATTTTGCGTGGACTAACCGCCAGGTGATTACGCACTGGACTCGCATGACATTCAGGAAGGTGTTCTCGTTGAGCGACAATCAGGTTGAAGATATGAAGCTGGTGTACGATGTCGCTCACAATATTGCGAAGGTAGAGAGGCAGGTAGTGGTTCACAGGAAAGGAGCGACGAGAGCTTTCCCTGAAGGAATGAACGAGATTCCCAGAGTATACCGCAATTTGGGTCAGCCGGTCATGCTGCCTGGATCTATGGGCACTGCCAGCTGGCTACTGCTGGGCAACAAGAATTCTATGGACTTGAGCTTTGGTTCAACCGCTCATGGCGCCGGCAGAGTCATGTCGAGATCCGCCGCCAAGCGCGCATATACCTCTGGGAGAGTGAGAAATATTCTAAGGGAACGAGAGGTGTATATCAGAACACTTACGCGCGAAGGCATGGTCGAAGAGGTTCCGCAGGCATACAAGGACGTCGACATGGTGGCAGACGTTTCACACAACCTTGGAATTGCTACCAAGGTCGCCAGATTAGTCCCGCTCGGCGTAATAAAGGGTTGAATGTTCAGGATTGCATCGTATGGCTCGATGCCGAACAACAGGTTTTGCTACCTGCCACTGGTGTGTATTTCTATCTTGCCTTGCTCTTCGCACCTTTCTCTTTTATCAGGTATTTCGTGAACCAACCTGCGGCCAGTCCTGCAACTTCTTCGAGCTTGCCCGGCTCCTCGAACAAATGAGTGGCGCCAGGAACAATTGCAATCCTACACTCTGTTTGCATCTGTTCGCGCGCCTGTTCATTCAGGTCAATAACCGGCGTGTCATCGCCTCCGACGATCAGAAGCGTCGGTGCCTTCACATGCGGCAACGAAGAGCCCGCAAGATCAGGCCGGCCTCCTCGCGATACCACTGCCTTTACTGCGTCCGGGTGCTTGGCAGCAGCTACAAGCGCTGCCGCGGCTCCGGTGCTCGCCCCGAAATACCCTATCTTGAGATGCCCCGTTTCTTGGTTGTTGACAATCCAGTCTGTAGCTCCGGCCAACCTTTGTGCCAGCAGACCGATATCAAACCTGAGGTGCGTCGTATAGGCGTCAATTCTCTCCTCAGCGACTGTGAGCAAGTCGATTAAGAGTGTGCTCAGGCCTTCATCCTGCAACACCCCGGCAACATATTGGTTCCTTGGGCTATGTCGACTGCTTCCGCTTCCATGTGCAAAAAGAACAAGCCCCTCGGAACCCTCCGGGATGGCCAAGTTCCCTTCGAGGACGATCTTGTCTTTCTTTACGTGCACCAGTCTTTCATGAACATTATTTGCCATAGCTTGTCTCTTCTCTATCGGTCGGCATGAAACCCTCTATCCTGTCCATAGCCATTGAATGGTCGTCCTTCTTGCAGCACCTACATCCTGATTTTGCGCAGTCCCTTGCAAGACCATGATTGCATCCCTTACAGGTGCATATACTTTCAAACGGTACCTGCTCAGCATCAGGAATCGTGTGCTTTGATTGAATGCCTTCTTGGCGCATGGATGTATCTTGTATTTCACAGTAATTATCTTTGACAGAATGCTTTGCAATGCACTGTACCCCGAATTCTCATATATACTGAACTTCAAATCAAGTGCATGACAGCATCTGAGAAATCCGAAGCTACGAAAAGAAAAGAGGACTCGGACCTTCCAAGACGTGCAGACATATTTGAAACCTTCCGACGCAACATAGAAAGAAACATCGATCGGGCTTTCACACGGCCATGGACTTCTGAACTTGAATGGAGGTTCCCGTCCATGCCGTTTGGAGCTTTGCTTGATGTGAGGGCTCCCTTATGTGACTTGGTGGACAGGGGCGACAAGTATGAGCTACAGGTGGAGGTGCCTGGTATCGAAAAGGAAAAGATAGATCTGAAGGCCACCCGACACGCCATTGAAATTTCTGGCGAGCATTCGGAAAAGACAGAGGATAAAGGGAAGAACTACATCTATAACGAACGTTCCTACAGGTCGTTCCAGAGGAGAATACCAATTCCTGAAGAGATAGTGCCATCAAAGGTTAATGCCAAAATGGTAAACGGAGTGCTTGCCATCGAGCTGCCAAAGAAAGTTCCTACAGAGACGGAAGAAGAGAGCGCCAGAGTCAGGGTCGAGTGACAATGAACACTTCTGCTGACGACAGGGAAGTTCCGGTCCAGTCAATGATGACCCCGCTGCCGCTCCAAACCTCTCCTCCAACAAGCACCATCAAAGAATTGGCTGACGAGATGAACAAACACGGGCGAGGAGCCATAGTAATAGTTGACAGCAAGGACCACCCTGTAGGGATAATCACGGAAAGAGACATTGTAAGAAGGGTGGTGTCGGCAGTGAAAGACCCGAACAAGGTCACTGCCTCAGAGGTAATGTCAAAGCCGGTCATATCGGTGGACCCGGAGATGAGCCTCCACAATGCAGCGCTGACCATGACAAAGTACAAGATAAGAAGACTGCCCGTCGTAAGGGACACCGTACTGTACGGGATAGTCACTGCCGGCGACATGGCAAAGAGGCTCTATGAAAAAGACAAGAGTGATCCGACACTCGCAGCCATGTCAAGGTTCCAGCTGATCGAACAGCAAGTGTAAGCGGAAAAACGGAGTGCCAGCAAATGCACGATGTTTGGAACAAGGATTTTTCTAAGCTGGACTACGTGGAAAGTCCTATTCGAACAAATGAAGAGGCAGGCCTTCATCAATTCAGGAGCAAAGGCAGTTTTCATTGCAACCGGTCTCACGATGCCAAACCCAGTTGCCGTAGGCGAAGACGCGAGTGAGAGTATGGTATGAAAGCCCGGGCTAGCAAGGACAACAGCATTTACGCCTCAATACTTTCCAAGGCAAAAGAAGGTGCATCGAAAAAAGAGATGGCAGAGGCCCTTTCAATATCAGACCAGCAGCTAAGACGCCTGACCGCAGAATTGGCAGACAGGGGCATGCTGCGCCCAGATGCAAAGAAGCGTGTGTTTGTTACAACAGAAAAGGGATATCTTTTTCTAAAGACAGCAAACTGATAATTCGCGACCTTTACTTTGACGTCGAAGATCGATGACCTTGCATCCCTTTTCACGTGTGCGCATCGACGTCTTGGCAGGACCGTGTTCAAGGAATATTCGCATTGATCATTTGAAACCAGCAAGGGCTTTGTAAATGACAGAGGCTAAAAGAAAAATCTTCCCTCTCTTTCCAGCGCTCTGATCACATCCTTGTCTATCTGCATCATGACCTCACTGTTCTCCCTTACGTAGGCAACAATATCCGTTGCGCTCATAATGCCAATCGGCTTCCCCTCCTTATCTGTTACCAAGAGATGTCTAATCCTGTTCCTGACCATCATGTCAGCTGCTGCACCGATCGATGTGTCAGCATTGACCGTCCTGACAGGCGCCGATATTATTTCCTGAACTTTCACCTTCGAACTGATCTTGTCAGTTGCGCAAATCCGTCTAACAAGATCTCTTTCAGTCACGATAGCTGCGGGTTTGCCATCTTCGTGAACAACAGCAAGAGAACTGACATTATCGTTGACCATTTTTATTGCCGCTTCATGAGCGGTGTTGGTCACTTTTATTGTCTCTATTCTTTCGGTCATTATTGCTCCTATCTTAACAGAAGCGGGCCCCAAACTCATGATGAGGTTCTGTGCAGCCCTGTCTTTATTTCTTCTTTTCAGAACATGGTTAATGAGCGGAATTTGAGAACAAGCCAGTCGCATGATGCTTCAGAGACGAATGTAATTCGATCAGTGTGCCTGCCGACGATCTTGCAGGCAATGCAGACCCAGGGCTTGCATCCTGACTCTTTCATCAATAGAAGGGACTTGAACGTGTCTGCCATCAGCCTTTGCAGATCGAGCTGGGTTATTATGCCAACATACCTGCTGTCCTCTTTAACCATGAACCTTCGCACCTTTCGCTTTATCATCCCAATACAAGATTTCTATGACCTTTTTGCTTTGATTTTGACAAGAATCTTGTCCAAGTATTGTGAAAACCGTGGCTCTCCGGCATCCCTGCCTTCAAATCTGACCCTGACTGTCGGCTTTGAAATACGAATTCTAGCCCTCAAATCTGCGGGAGTTCCAAGCACTACCGCATGGCAATCAACGGAATTTATGCTCTCTTCTAGGTCCTGCAGCTGTTGTGTGCTGTACCCCAAGGCGGGCAGCACCTGACCGATCCAAGGATAGTTCTCGTATGCCTTCCTGATAGAGCCAACCGCATGTGGTCTTGGGTCAGCTAGCGTGCAGTTTAACTTGCGTGCAGCATAAGCGCCAACTCCTTCTCCAAGCCCGCCATGAGTTATTGAAGGACCGTCCTCCACCACCAAAACCTTCTTTCCTCTTATTAGATCCGGTTTGTCGACAGCTTCTTCTGACTTCACTTTGAATATCTCTGCCTTTGGATTGATCCTTTGGCAAGATTCTATCATCTTTTCCACCGCCAGCCTGTCTGCTGAATTGACCTTATTGATCACGATAGCATCCGCTGTCCTCACATTTACTTCGCTTGGGTGAAACCTGACTTCATCTCCCGCCCGCAATGGGTCCGCAACAACGATTGTATAATCTGAGGCATAAAACGAAAAGTCATTGTTCCCGCCGTCCCAGATTATCACGTCCGCCAGGATTTCAGCGAGATCGAGGATCTTTTGATAGTCAACTCCGGCCAGAACTTCGCTGCCTTGCTCTATGTGGTCTGCGTATTCTTCTTCCTCTTCAACAGTTATCTTGTGCTTTTCGAAATCCTCCGTTGACTTGAAACGTTGTACGGCCTGCGCCTCCAGGTCACCGTACGGCATAGGGTGCCGTACTATCACAGCCTTTAGGCTGGCTCTCCTGGCCGCATCTATCACCATTCTTGCAACAGTGCTTTTTCCGGCCCCTGTCCGAGTTGCCAGGACGGATATCACTGGCTTTTTCGATTTCAGCTGGGTGTCGTGTTTTCCAAGTAGCACAAACGACGCGCCAGCCGCAATTACCTTGGAAGCTGCGTGCATTACGTTTTCGTATGACACGTCGCTGTAAGAGAAAAAAACCTCGTCCACCCCGTGCTGCCGCACAAGCTCGGCCAGCATTTCTTCGCTGAAAATTGGGATGCCATCCGGATATCTGTCTACCCCGGCCAAGCTGGCTGGATACGTCCTGTTTTCTATGTACGGTATTTGCGCTGCTGTGAACGCTACGACTCTGTAGTATCCATTGTCGCGGAAATACACATTGAAATTGTGAAAATCTCTGCCCGCGGCTCCCATTATGATCGCTTTGCGAACCATGTTTAGACCTCCTTCATGTCTGAGTTATCAATTTACTTGTGGACGATCGTGCCAGCCCTCCCTGTAAGGGCTTTCGACAACTTGGCCAGGTTGCATATTATGGCGCTGTTGCCCGTGTTTTCTGCAAACCTCATCGCAGCTCTCACTTTTGGCGCCATGCTTCCTTCCTCGAATTCGCCGTTCTCGAGATAAGCTCTCATTTCTCTGACAGTGACATCCTTCAAGAGCTTTCTATTGCCGTCATAGTCAAGATAGGCGCCTTCCACATTTGTGAGCATAACAAGCTTTGATGCGCCGATGCTTGTCGCAAGCCTCTCGCTGGCAAGGTCTTTATCAACCACGGCATCAACGAACATAGTCCTTGTGTCATTCCTTATCGCAGGAATGCCTCCTCCACCTGCTGTTATTACCACGTAGCCGTTTTCTAGAAGCTCCTTTACTGCTCTGGAGTTACTGACAGAGATGGGATCGGGAGACGCGACCAGCCTTCTGAACTTGTTCGCGCTGATCTCTTTGAACATGCTGGCTGGGTTTAGCTTTCTGACTCCTTTCAATTCGTCTTTGTCGTAAACAGGTCCAACAGGCTTGCTTGGTTTCTTGAACGCAGGATCATTTTTCGAAACGTATGAGATTGAAACTAAGCTAACTACGTCATCGTAGCCCAGGTGGTATGAAAGCGAAGACTGGATGATGAATCCAAGGAGTCCTTGCGTCTCGGCTACACAGGCGTACATCGGCAGAGGTGGAACAAGGTGCCTTGCCGATTCGTTTCTGAGCAATGCATCGCCTACCTGAGGCCCGTTGCCATGCGTAACGACTACCCTGTAACCCCTTCTGACAGAGATGGCTATGCCCTCAGTTACTATCGAGACGGCTTCGAGCTGCGACTGGAAGGTTCCTGAATTGCCAAGTATGGCATTGCCGCCTAATGCTATGACTAGAACCTCCCTGTTCAATGCAATCGATCCTTGTCCAGACATGAATATTGATATTTTGATGCCGTTACGACTATTCAGATATTGTGCATTGCACTGCATTCTCGGTTCTTATTAGTTCCATCATGAATGAGTATTTACATCATGTCTGTTCGAATCGCTACTATCGATAGAATTCCGATTCGTCTACACTTCACCTTAGTCCTTGCCTTCCTTTTGATATCATGGACCCTTGCTGTTCACTTTATGCCAGGATATCTTCCAGGACTCACGCCTGCAGATTACTGGGTGATGGGAGTAGCTGGATCGGCCATTCTCTTCGTTTCTGTACTTGTTCACGAGCTTGCTCATTCTAAACTGGCAACCAGGTATGGAATAAGGGTGAACCAGATAGTTCTGTTCCTTTTCGGAGGAGTTTCAGACATAGCAGGCGAACTCAAGGATTACCGGAAGGATGCCAAGATGGCTCTTGCAGGACCGCTAACTAGCTTTGCCATTTCGGCAGCGTTTGCTTTGGTGTTTTTTGCCATCACTATCTTCATTCCTGATGCGAACGCGTCCGTCAAAGTAGTCCAAGGAATATTTTACTATGGAGCAATCATAAACGCCATGCTGGGAGCCTTCAACCTCATCCCGGCGTTCCCATCTGACGGAGGTAGAATCTTGAGAGCTCTACTTGTGAGAAGCAAGAAGGATTACAACGCAGCCACGATAACGGCCGCAAAAGTAGGCATCGCGATTTCGTATGGATTCATGGCTATTGGCTTTGTCGTGATGCTAACCGGGTCATTCATAGGGGGCTTATGGATCCTCATGATAGGATGGTTTCTTATGAGCGGGGCACAATCCTACGTATCGCAGATCCAGCTTTCTACAGTTCTATCCTCTCTGCGGCTCAGGAATATCATGAACACCAATATCATAGCTGTAAACGCGACTTTCCCAGCAGACCATTTGCTGGAAACCTACTTTCGTCAACATATGAAAAGTGCGTTTCCAATCGTCGATGACAAAAACATGCTGCTGGGAATGGTAACTCTAAGAAAGTTGCTACAAACCGACGCAAACCTGAGAGCGAAGCTCAGTGCAGCAGAAGTCATGATCCCAAGGAAAGACCTGTCGGTAATGAGTCCTGATGCCACAGCCGACCTTGCTCTAATGCAGATGACAAAGACCAAGATAGGAAAAGTCTTTGTCTGCGATGATGATGGAAGGCTTGTTGGCCTAGTGAGCAAGACAGACCTGCTGAATGTTGAAGCGGAAAGGAGTGAAATCATGCAAACGCTCAAAGGCCACAAGAGCTAGTGACACGGCTATCCTGCTGGCAGAGTACGAGATTTCAAGAAAAATGTGGGCTTCCCTTACAGACAAGGTGAGCGAATAGGTGTGCGCCGTTCATGAAAAGGTTAAGACTGTCCTTTTGGAAGGGAATGACTGATGTACGATGAGTTCTCGCGACTGTTCGTATTGCGGCAAGCCTGGATCTATCAAGTGCACATGGTGTGAAAGGAGCGTGTGTTTCGAACACCTTCACAAAAGCTCCGGAGCAGGGCTTGAATATCCGACTTGCTACAGATGCTTTACTTATCGTCGACTACGACGTCATGGAGGGCCTGAACCCAGTCGCGGAGGATCGCAATCTTGATAGAGAATCGCAGATGTCTTCTACGGTAACAGCCCCGTCGACTAAGTTAGGAAGACGATTACTGGTACTTTGAAGGTTCGTGAGTTGCTTGGTTCGGTCGAGCGGACTACTCGGCCACAACCACAAAGCCGGAACCGTAGAGAATACTTCCTGCATCATGATCATTGCCAAAGTAGGTGCCAGGCTCTGGAAAGGTAACCTCGATCACTGTGCCCGAACCCGGTGGAATGTTTACGACCTCATCATACATGTAACGACCTTGCCCTATGTTAGACGATAAACCTAAACCCGTGCCTCCGTCATTAAGTGTGTGGTTGTTGGCTACTTCTCTAACCAAACCCGCACCTAAATTAAATGCAATGCTATTTCTCGGACCTGCGTTGAAGATATACCATCGGGTCAATTCGCCAGTCGTTACGTGAAATACTTCTGCGTCATTGTTAAGTTGAATCTTGCCATAAGTGCCGATCCAGGGAATAAATCTGAACGCCATTCCATTTGTCAATATTAGATCCGGTTTTCGAGCAATGAACTTTTCCATGTCAAAGGAGCCGGGTTCCTGTACATGTTCATTGGTAACTGATCGATTCGCCGTGAATGGTTGGCGAGCATTGGTACTATACACTTCGCTAAACGCTACGTAAAACTCCTGGGGAATTTTTGCTTGATTCGCACCACGTACCACCAAACCGCCGTACATACCGTTGGCAATATGCTCCCAAATCCCATTAAGATTATCGCCATCACAGTGGTAGAGAAATGCTCCCGGATAATCCACCTTCATTGTCCAAGTCTTGTTCTCTCCAGAATTTACCGCACCAGATAACGCGTGGTTAGGTCCAAAACCAGCATGAAAGTTGAGAGAGTGTATCGCATCGCCTTCATTCTTCAGTGTTATCCTGAGATTATCTCCTTGGTCTGCAAAAATGATAGGTCCAGGAATAGTATCGTTGAAAGTCATCACATTATGCAACACCCCTCCAGGGTATAGGTTGTTATCAGGCGCAATCATTAGCACTTTTTCATTAGCTACTAGCAAGATATCTTGCACTTTGTCGGCTCTATCCGGTGATTGACCTATGCCGCCGTTTGTTTTCGGAATCCAGTTGGCATACAAAAGAGCGCCCAAGGCTAGGACAACCACAGTGGTCGCCAAGACGACTGTCCAGCCTTTAGTGATGCTTTTCACAGTCGCCTCCCACTTCTCGATCGTCTCTGGGGGTGTTGTGCAAGATAAAAAGTTTGACGTAAGCGAATCCTAAATCATTGACCAAGAGCGGAGAAATGAAACGATCCCGGGCGCCATGATGCCTGCAATATGCGACTCACCAGATTAATCTTGTCAATCACGTCTTTGCTCGACTTGTTCTCTTTGAGTGTGGTTGACCCTTACCTGAATTTCACGGTCGCTTCTCACATTTGTGAGGCAATTCCGACCGCCAGTCCAAAGCGATGAGCTTCCCTGTCTTCGATCTGAATCCATCGTCAAAATAGATAGCCTCACCACAGTATTTGCATTCCAGCTGGCGCATGAAATCAGTCAGGCACTCATCGTCCTCTTCAACAAGTACAAGACGTGGTTAATCACCTTATCTCGGACAGCCGACATCTCCATAAGTGCGCCGTCCTGATGGTGCCTTGTGAATGTGCGTTTAGACGATTGGCGGGTTTATGAAGATCCGAATTCGTACAGAGCAGAGGAATTGTCAGAAGCACTAGAAGTAGTTGCTTCCCCAACCGATGCGAGTCTGCTACGTTCCAAGTCCAGAATATTACGGAGGCTATTATCGCCGCGGGCCAGCCTAGAAAATACAAAGTTGTCAATACTAAAGAAGTACCAAGAACGAGTATCGATATGCCCCTCTTGAACCGGCCCAAGTAAATCTGACCAAATCCCGCTACAAAAACACTGAGAACGATGCCAGTCCGATACCTGCTTGCCAGATTAATCGTTGTTAGGGACCAGCTAGCGTTTCCTAAGCCTTTGTTGATCATTATTGTTTAATGACAATCATTGTCCCTGTTATTGAATTCAATGTGCTGCCCCTGGACTACTAGTCTGCCATACAACCAAACACCGTAGTAATTGCAGCGGGCAATAGCGGCTGTAGCAGCGACTATTCGTGGGATCTTTCGATATTGCAATGAACGCGCCAGAATATTCTTATAATTCTACAACTGATTGTAAATGTGACCTTACCAAAAAGGTCTAGCAAGGTCAGTAAAGCAAGAAAGGCGGAGAAAGGCTTGCCGCGAATATTCTAAAGAGCGGGAAAGCAGAAGAGAAAATGAGAGAAATAATTGCAAGCCAGGGTGGCGACCAGACTATAAAATCTAGCGAAATAGAGATCGGAAGCCATAGGCTTGACATAAAATCTGAAAATTCAGGGACGGTCCTCTGGACGGACAACCAACTTCTTATCCAGATCGCTCGGGCAGCCGGCGCCCCAAAGGACAGAAAGGCAGGCATTGTCATACACAAAAAGATAGGGCAGAAGGTGAAAAAAGGAGAAAGCATAATCACAGTTTTCTCGGAACGGACAAGCAAGCTAGGTAGCGCGGAAAGAATCTTGAACGAGTTTGCTCCGCTCAGGGTTGGAGACAGGAGAGAAATGATCATCCACAAGGTGGCAGAGATTCCCGAGCCCAAAAAGGCGTTCATTCTGGAAGAGGTAAGTCTGTGGCGAGCATAGTCTCTGTGGTAAAGTCCGATGGCAGGCATGTGCCATTTGACGTATGCAAGGTGGAGGCGACCTGCAGGCGCGCTGGCGCCAGCCCTTCCCTTGCAAAGAGGATTGTACAGTATATCTCAGAAATAGCGTATGACGGCATTAGCACAAGAGAAATCTATGAGCTGGTGCTGGCCGCGCTGGCTGGAGAAACTGAGCATCCTGAGATAAAGAACAGGTACCGGCTGAAGGAGTCCATCATGCTGCTTGGTCCTGCAGGCTTTAATTTTGAATCTTATGTGGCGGAGGTGCTGGCCGCCAACGGATACGAAATATCGTCGATCCGGTCAAAAGTAAATGGCAGGTGCGTCGAGCATGAAATTGATCTGTCAATAGTGTCAAAGGATGAAAGCAGGATCATGGTGGAGTGCAAGTACCATAATTCTACCGGTGCCTTTACCGGGTTGAAAGAATCGATGTACACTCACGCCCGCTTCTTGGACATAACTGAAGGAAAAGCCTACCTATTCGATAAGGAAATGTTGGTCAGCAACACGCGGGTTTCTCAGGAGGCTCTCAAATACGCCCTTTGCATTGGGCAGGAAGTTCTGTCGTGGCGTTATCCGCCTGAAGGAGGTCTTGAAAGTCTGATAGAGCAAAAGGGACTTTATCCTATTACAATTTTAAGGCTGAGTACGCAAGAATTGGCATCGTTCGCAAAAATAGGATTCATGGTTGCAAAGCGCCTTCTGGAGGCTAATGCAAGCGAGATATCATCCAGAACAGGCATCAGCCTTGGGAGGATATCACGGCTTCAGGATCTGACAAGGCGGATCCTACTGTGAAGGTCTGGGACATGCGCAAGAAGAGTGTAATAGAACCTTTTGCTGTCAAGGAACAGGTACTAAAGCCAGCCACAGAGGCAGTCACGGTGCTCTTGAGGATAGACGATATCCTTGCTGCGGCGCAGAACACCAAAACCTAGAACAACAGACCTACCAGCGGCGGTCCAAGGAATATCAACAACGTCAGCCTTATCAGGTCAGAGGTCATGCCTGTCTTTAACATGCCGGAGATCCTGACGACTCTCGAAGAGTAAACTATTGCCATCGGTGGTGTCGTCGACGGGATCGCGCTCGATATCGAGCTTGCCAAGGCGGCCGCGATTATTGGCGGTATTGGATTGATGCCTGCTCCAATTGCAAGGGTTGCTGCAATTGGGCATGTTATGACCGCAGACGCTGTATTGGAAGCCGCGTAGCTCACAGCAAAGCCCATAGCCGCGCTGATCGCAAAGATCGTCCATGGCGTAACTTCGCTCCCGGCAGCTAAAGAGATCTGCGTGCTCATCCATCCCGCAAGACCGCTTGCCTGCATCCCTAGACCAAGTACCAGGCCGCCGCCAAACAGCATGACAATGTTCCAATCCACAGCCTTTGCCATTTCGTCCCACTTTAGCAAGGGGGGCCTATTCCTGCCGGTTCTGACCACCGCGACTGCCATTATTATCATCAATGCAGGGATGGCTTCTGTGACGTTTGCTGCAAACGCGCTGACAAACCCTGAAAATGCGCCCAGATCGCTCATGGGAAAAGACCTGAGCAATGAGGGCACAACCCACAGAAACATTGCCACTACAAGTATGGCCAGAACAGCTTTTTCCTCCCTTTTCATTTCACCCATGCTCTTCAGGCGAGCTCTGAACTGTTCTCTTGTAGCAGGCAGGGTCCTGAACTCCGGCTTGATGAACAGAAAAATTACTGCCCAAGAAACCAGCAGACCCATTATCGCATGTGGAGTGCCTATCACGAACCAGTCGGCAAAAGATATGGTCTCTCCCGGCACAAACTTTTCCACGGTGGCCTTTGCTACAAGGTTGGGCGCGGTACTTATCAACAAGAGCATGGCCCCTGCGGTGGCAGCCTGGCCAAGTGAAAGGAAACTCGCCTCAGCGTAATTGCTCTTGCAGGATTGAGCTTCATTTCCAGTGTGAACCGGTATGTTCAGCATATTCATGAAAGCGATGAGGAATGGAAAGACGATGGTCGTCGACGCAGTGATAGAGCCTGTCATGGTCAACAAAAACACAGGTAGGCATGCGACAAAAAATGTGGCAATCTTGGGATTGCTTCCTCGGTAAAGGATAGCCAGAGAATAGGCTATCCTCCTGTCAAGTCCCCATCGCTGAAATGAGGCTGCCAGGATAAAGCCGGAAATAAATATCCAGATAATGGGGTCGGCAAAGTTCTGGACAGCTTCCCGTATGGTCAGAACACCTGAAACGGTGAATACAAGAGGGGCCATCATGCCTGTAATCCCTAGAGGTACGCATTCTGTGACCCACCACACGATCATCCACAGCATTGTTCCAAGGGCGAGCTGTGGCGCAAATGCAGGGACGGAATAGTCTGCGGCAGCCTTGGCCATGCTGTCAGGAAAAGGCAACATAATGGTCGCAACAAATAGGAGCGGTCCGAGCACAAGACCCACGCTTTCTTTCTTGAACCAGGTCCTTTCCTCACCAACAGACCTCATGCTTCCCGTACTCCTTTTGTGGCCGCTTGCTTGGCACCATTTCTGCGTCTTTGCGCGATCACAGCCTTTGTAGCTTCTGTGTACACGAATCCAAGTGTTGCCAAGACAAGGATAAGCGCCCAGTCGGCGACTTGCAGTGGAACTAGAGAAAAAATGTTCTGTAGAGCCGGGACAGTCATTATCGCGGCTATCATGGCAGATTCGCCTGCCATCGAGAGCAAGAGCGCCTTGTTCCTCAACAGCCCCATCTTTAGAAAGTTGTTTCTAAATGACCTGCTAGAGTACGCAAAGAATATTTCAAAAAATATTATCAGCCCGAATATCATGGTGCGCGCTTTTGCTTCTGCGGCGTCAGTCCATCCGTTTGACGCCAAGGTGTGCCAGAACAGACCCAAGGATACGCCGCCAAGAATCAGCGAGATTCCAACGAACCAGACCAGAGTGCCGGCAAAGACGCTCTTTTTTGGGTCCTGTGGAGATCTTCTCATGATGTCCGGCTCCACCGGCTCTGTCCCAAGGGCTATGGCCGGCGAGCCGTCGGTGGCAAGGTTGATGTAAAGTATGTGCTTGGCTAAAAGTGGGGTAGGAAGACCTATTATGAACGCGGAGGAAAAGAGCAGAATCTCGCCAATGTTTGCAGACAGCAGGTAGACGAGATATTTCTTGACATTGTCCATTATCCGCCTGCCCTCGCTCATCGCCGACACTATTGTCGCAAAGTTGTCGTCAGCAAGTATCATGGAAGAGGATTCCTTAGCGACCTGCGTGCCAGTCAGCCCCATTGCCACTCCGATATTTGCTGCCTTTAGCGCTGGTGCGTCGTTTATCCCATCGCCGGTCATTGCAACAATATGACCATTTTTCTGCAACGCAGTGGTGATCCTGAGCTTGTGCTCTGGGAGAACCCGCGCAAAAACGCGCGTCTGCAGCACCGCACTGTTGAATTCTTGATCGGACATGCTGTCGATTTCAGTACCAGTCAGGGTCCTAGGATGATTTCCTGCACTGTTCAAGATGCCCATTTCTTTCGCAATAGCTTCGGCAGTGGCTTTGTTATCGCCCGTGATCATGATGACACTGATGCCTGCAGTTTTGCACTGCGAGATTGCCTTGATCGCCTCCGGCCTTGGCGGATCCATGATGCCTACAAGGCCGATAAAGATCATCCCTTTCTCCAGTTCCACGTCAACGCGTCCAATATCACCACTTCGCATTTCCTTGTATGAAACGGCAAGCACGCGGAGCGCTTCAGACGCAAAGGCGCTGTTTGCCTGTGCAATGCGGCTGGCATGCTCGCTGTCCAGCTCGAATACCTGATCGTGAACCACTATCCTGTTGCATATCCCCCAGATGACCTCAGGCGCTCCCTTGGTTACGACCATCACTTTTCCATTGTCCAAGATGTGGACGGTCGTCATCATTTTTCTTTCAGAGCTGAAAGGTATCTCGAATACCCGGGGAAACTGGCCGTCGATCCTGTCCTTCGTTAATCCCAGCATCTTGGAGGAGAACGACGCGAGGGCAACTTCAGTCGGATCTCCTGATATGATTGGTTCGTCAGAATCCTTTTTCTCCTTCTTGATGTCATTGGGGAATGTGACAGTTACGTCGTTGCATAGCGCTGCGGCTCTTGCAAGGAGTTCAGAGGTGAAAGTTCGCTTGCCTACTTCTGGCTTCGTGTCTGCGTTTGTTGCTGTATTGTCAACGTAGATTTTCCTCACCGCCATTTTTCCTGTCGTTAGCGTGCCTGTTTTGTCGCTGCAGATCGCCGTGACTGCCCCTAAAGTCTCGACAGCGGGCAGCCTCCTCACAATTGCATTCTTTTGCGCCATCTTGTACACCCCTATGGTCAGGGACGTTGCGATTACAGCTGGCAGGGCTTCTGGTATCGCGGCCACCGCGACGCTTGTGCCCCAGACGAGCATCTCGATCAGGCTGTGGCCCCGGTATATCCCCAGAAACGTGATAATGACAACGACGCTGAGTATCACAATGCTTAGCAGTCTGCCAACCTGGGACATCCTGATCTCAAACGGCGTCTTTTGCCGCTCGACCGATTCTACCGAAGTGGCTATTTCGCCCAGCTCCGTGTTGTGCCCGGTGGCAAAGACGACGGCCTTTCCTCTACCTAGCGTGACAATCGTGCCGCTGTAAACGACATTCTTCCTGTCTGGCAGTGGAGTATCCGCTTTGCATGGCTGTGTGTTCTTTTCAACCGGCATAGACTCGCCTGTAAGCGATGCTTCGTTGGTCTGCAGGCTGTAGCATTCAAGTAGATAGGCGTCGGTTGGTACTTTGTCGCCCTGCGAAAATACTACGATATCGCCAGGGACGATGTCCTCAGATCGAATAGTTGCATGTCTTCCATTTCTTATCACTCCAGCTGTGGGGGAAGTTATCTGTCGCAGGGCTTCGATCGCCTTCCCTGAGCGGTATTCCTGCACAAAGCTTACAACCGCGGCCAGCACCACGATTATCATGATAATGACGGCATCGAGTATCTCGCCTAGGATGGCTGAGATGATGGTGGCTGCCAGTAGTATTACAATTAGGGGAGAAATGAATTGCTTCCCAAAGATTGCCACGGGGGAGCGCCTCGCTGCCTTTCGTAGCTCGTTTTTTCCATACTTTTTTTGCCTGAGTGGTATCACTTCTTCATCTAGACCATCCCTGCTCGATTCTAACCGCGAGAGAACCTGCTCTGGTGTCAATGAATGCCAGTACGGGCGATCATTGGCAATAGATGATTGAATGAGCTTATCGCTATGCAATAAGTCAATGCCATTCAGCGTTGTTAAAAGATATCATGCTTGCAATGTAATCCAGTGCATGCAAATGTCAACCAGCTTTATAGTAATGCAGGAAGGAATAATTCTTTGGAATATATCTCAGTTTTTGTTCAAATTATTTCCATTATTGATACTCGCTGGTTGTGAGAACCGCCGTATCCGGGGCAAATTGTTCCTTTTTCTCAATTGACTCTTTTGCCAAAAAACATCGATCAACTGATGTTTGTCTATGATGTAATACCCTGCTTACCTTCTGTAAACTGTAACACATCAAAGTTGTTAGCTTCGCACCAGTTCAAGAAATCTAATATTATTTTTTCTTCAGGCATCAGTGGCAAATAGTTTCGCTATACGTCTCGTAGCGGATCAAGATTATAGGGGTTTCGTTCCACTGATAATGTTCAATTCCGCACGGGCGGCACGGCAGAAATATTCTTATTTAAGTTTAAATGACTAAAATTCGAATCTAGCTCAAGGTACTGATCCTCTGGTTATTTTGGGGCGAACTGACGTATTTGACCTTAATTAGGGGTAGAAACCTCCGAACACGGATCCTCAATTATTGATCCCAGTATGTCGAGATCACATGTAGTTACCGGAATTTCTGAATTTTTCCGTATATCTACGGTCCCTGAGCGGTAGAATAGCGGTTATGTACTGTACTTTTGTAGGCATGAAAAATTGAGCAGACAGACGGACAAACTATTTGATTTGACTGTTGTGATTGAACTTGTCTGTCCGTTTGCTCTCATGCCACTAATTTTGGACGGGGATCCTTACGGTCAATCTTATCCAGGTAATTGCCCGCGATGTTATTTCCTGCTCTGGTGTAATTACTGACAATTAGCCGCTTCTTGACGTTGGCAGCCGAATGCCCGTTATCAGAGTGGATCCCCTCACAGATAAGCCGGAACCTTAATTCTTCGATTGATTTTCCGATGTAGACCTTCCTTAGTCGTCCGTTCTCCTTCCAGTAGGCATACATGTACGGGCCGTGCTTTTTGGCGCATTTAGGATTACTGCATCTAGTGAATTCATTCCGTATCGTGGCTCGCTCTGGTATTTCATCTATGTTTCTTATTTTCATGTGTGATATTCTCCTGGGTCTGAATACGGGATGGTTTCAAACGGGCCAGCTCCTCGGCCTTCACATTTGCCAGAAGCGGGTTCTGCCTAATAAGCGCCATCATCTCGCCGATCTTCTTTTCAACCGCCTCTTCGATTTCTTCATGTATGTGTCGCTCCTTTCTTTCCAGTTCTGCTCTCAACTCCTGGCTGTTTCTGAGGCTTTGGTTCGCATTTCTAATTTCAGCCTGGAGTTCCGTAACCTGGTGTTTGAAGCGCCCTTGGTCAGACATTGTAAGCTCGGGCAGGGCCAGGAGGTAGTCGACCAAGAGTTCCTTCACTCTATCCGACCTGTCATAGTTTTCTTCAAGGGCGTACTCGTTAACAAGGGTATGTCCCAGCATCCTTTCTTTGTTGACAAACGATATTGCTGATTCGCCACTCTGTCCTAACGCTCTTTACAGCGGTGTTGAAGAACTTGCGGAAAGCGTGGGCAGTCTTTATCGTGAATCTTCCGTTGTAATGCCTGGACGGCACACTCAGCCCCGCCTTGAACCTTACTACGGCCAGCAAATTCTGGACGGTCGCATCGTGAATGCGTTTTGCCCTCCCTTCAACCAATGACTTTCTGGTAAAACGGCCAAGCAATACTGGGCTGTCCGCCGTGACCGCCTCCCCATACTTTGAACGGATAGACCTGTATTCCTGGTAGGCATCCCAGGCTTCAGAGCTTACAAAAGTATCGTATTCAGAGTGGGTGCCGCTGTAGACCTTTACATGTACGGCCAGCAACTTGGTGTTGTCTTCGGGATGAAAAAGGGGTTTCAGGTCGCCATCCCTCAGGCCCGTGAGACCGCCCAGACGCATGCCGCTTGAAGCAAGGAACAGAACGACTATTTTCGTTCTAAGGTCGCAGAGATTCAGCATCTTTCTTATCTGTTCGCGGGTATAGGCTTCGTCTGAAGCGACAAGGTCCGTCCTCGGGAGTAAGCGCCCTACCTTGGTCCAATTCATTACCATGTCGTTCATTTCGCAGGAGTTTCACGGGGGGGGCAGGCTCACTACGCAGGTTGCGGGCTCGATCTCCCCACGGTTTACCCGTTCCTGGAGAGCAAGTACATAGTTTTCAATTTTCATCTGGAGTGCCTGCTGCCCCCCCCACCCGAAATTTGGTGTTTTCTTGTCGTCGACTACAATAAAGGGCTCGTGGGCCTTTACCAGATCTTCGGTCGACATTCCCACGAATTTGCGAAAGTAGCAGAGATTCCTGTTGTAGTTTTTCAGGGTCTGGGCCGTCTTTATGGCCTGCCTGAACAGCCGGTACGACCTTCCAACCAGATACCTGTCGTATTCGACGCGCTGGTGCCTTTTTCCCCGAAAAACGCTGTAGCTGTTGCCCGGCTGCCTTATGTGTGACGATATCCGGTGGATTTCCTCGTGCCTAGGGATCCCCGGCTCTGGACTTGATGCTGACACTTTGGTTCCGAGATAAAGATTGGGCAATGTTTTCACTATGTATAGCCATATATGCGCGATTTGAAATCTACTGATACGCTTGCTTGCTACTTCTCGGAGCTTTTCATTGGCCAAGGACGCTTTTGCTCCAAGTGGCGACCAGCCTGAGGCAATAGAACAGCTTGCAAACGGGGTCCGCAAGGCGGGCCGCCAGACGCTTCTTGGAGTCACGGGAAGCGGCAAGACCTTTACGATAGCAAACGTGATAGCAAGGACAAACAAGAACACGCTTGTTATTTCGCACAACAAGACCCTGGCGGCGCAGCTGTACGCCGAATTCAAAGAGTTCTTTCCAGAAAATAACGTGGGCTACTTTGTCAGCTTTTACGACTATTACCAGCCGGAGAGCTACCTGCCGCAGACAGACACCTATATCGAAAAGGACACCGAGGTCAACGAAAAGATAGAGAGGATGCGCCTTGAAGCCACAGCCATGCTAATGTCTGGCGAGCCAACGATAATCGTTTCCACCGTTTCGTGCATCTACTCTCTTGGCTCGCCGCAGGAATGGAAAGGTAGTTCGATCTCTATCACAAGGGGCATGAATATTGACAGGAAGGCACTTGTCCGCAACCTAGTAGATGCCCGCTATGAACGAAACGATCTTGCGCTTGTTCCCGGAAACTTTAGGGTCAAAGGCGACACGATTGACATCATACCGGGCTACTCTGACGATATTATCAGAGTAACCATGTTTGGCGACGAGATAGAGGGGATAAGTATCCACGATCATGTCAGCATGAAAAAATTGCGCGACACAAATTCAGTCATGATATTTCCCGCAAAGCACTACATCACCGACGATGACTCTAGGAGCAGAGCGCTGGAATCGATAAGGAGAGAGCTTGCCGGCTGGCTTCCAGGACTGCCCTCCGAGCTGGAGCGGCAGCGGCTCGCCTCGAGGACAAAGTACGATCTGGAGATGATAGAGGAGCTTGGCTATTGCTCTGGGATTGAAAATTACTCCCGGCATCTCGATGGCAGAGAGCCCGGGCAGCCGCCGTACTGCCTGCTTGATTTTTTCGGAAACGATTTTCTACTCGTCATCGACGAATCTCATGTCACTCTTCCCCAGCTCCACGGGATGTACAATGGCGACCGCACCCGGAAAAAGATGCTCATCGATTACGGGTTCCGGCTGCCAAGCGCATACGACAACCGCCCGCTGAGGTTTGAAGAATTTGAAAAGTACCTTCGCAACACCGTTTTTGTGTCTGCGACTCCGGGGCCGTACGAGCTAAAGGCGAGCTGGCAGGTGGTAGAGCAGCTGGTCAGGCCCACCGGCCTCGTAGACCCGGTAGTAGAGGTAAGGTCCACCAAGAACCAGATGGAAGACTTGATAGAGGAAATCAAGATCAGGGCGAAATCCGGCCAGCGCACGCTTGTCACCACGCTCACGAAAAGGATGGCGGAGGATCTGGCGGAATTTCTTGCAAAAAATAAAGTCCGCGTTAGGTACCT
>DATBMW010000040.1:0-20173 GCA_036554645.1 Nitrososphaera sp. | reverse complement strand
GAGTCTCGCACCACAGGAACTAGAGAATAGCGCTAGCAAGTATGCGGCTGAAGCGATCAGACTTGATTCTCAGGGATCAAGGGGCATGGCCATCCAGTCGTATCAGCACGCAATAGAGGCGCTCGTAAAGCTCGTTCAGATCTATCCAGATTACAAGCTAAACAAGGTCTACATGGAAAGGGCCACCGCCTACCAGAACAGGATCAAGGCGCTCCAGATGTCCCACGGACTGGAGGAGGAGGGGTCGTCACCGTCCCAGATAGACAACAGCGCTGCAAGAAACGAGCCTTCAAACGGCCACGCCAACAAGCCATCGAGTTCGGCCAGATCCGGTAATGTTGAGACTCTAAAGGCTGACTTCGACGACCTAGTAATGAAGGAAAAACCAAACGTGAGCTGGAACGAGGTGATTGGCCTGGAAGATGCGAAAAGGGCTATACGCGAATCCATAGTCTACCCCATGAAAAGGGCGGATCTGTTCCCGCTGGGGTGGCCCAGGGGAATCCTCTTGTACGGGCCTCCGGGATGTGGAAAGACTCTGCTGGCTGCCGCAGCAGCTGCCGAGATAGATGGTTACTTTATCAATGTTGACGCTGCGTCGATGATGAGCAAATGGCTTGGCGAGGCTGAGAAGAACATCTCGAAGCTTTTCAAGTTGGCTCGAAATCTGAATGACACAGAAGGCGTGCCGGTACTGCTTTTCATTGACGAGATCGATTCGCTCCTTGGAACGCGCAACAGCGAAGTTGGCGGAGAAGTGAGAGTAAAGAACCAGTTCCTCACAGAAATGGACGGCATTAATGGCAAGTCAAAGGAATCGCAGCTCTACGTCATCGGTGCCACCAACAAGCCCTGGAGCCTTGAAGCAGGGTTCCTGAGAAGGTTCCAGAAGCGAATCTATGTCACCCTTCCGGACAATGCTTCGAGGACGAACCTGTTCGGCCAGTACACACGCCCGCTAAACGTTGAAGGTACGTTGAAAGTGGATGAGCTGGGCAAGATAACCGATGGTTACAGCGCCAGCGACATCAAGGACATCTGCCAGTCAGTCCAGCTAAGAGTCGTAAACGAGCTTTTCGAAAGCGGGAAGGCGATGGATGCAGGCACCAACCCCAGGCCCATCATAGCAGCGGATTTTAGAGAAATGCTAAAGATACGCAAGCCCAGCGTCAGCGTCGATATGATAAGGGCCTACATGAGGTGGAGCGACCAGTTCAAGGCGCTCTGATTATTTTTCCTTTTTGTACCTTTCAAGCGCTTCAGAGATCTTTTTCTTTGCCGATTCTTTGTTCTCCCAGCTTTTCACCTTGACGTACTTGCCTTTTTCCAGCTCCTTGTAGTGCTCGAAAAAGTGCCTGATCTGATCCAGGATATGCTGTGGAACCGACTCGATGTCCTTGACGTCCGCAAATGAAGGATCCACTTTGGATATTGGAACCGCAACGATTTTAGAGTCCTCGCCTTCTTCGTCCGCGGTTATCAGGACGCCCACCGGATTTGCGCGAATGACCGAACTTGGCACGACAGGATCATTTCCAAGCACCAGCACATCCACTGGGTCGCCGTCCTTTTCCCGGGTCTGGGGGACAAAGCCATAGTTGCACGGATAAAACATCGCGGTGAACAGCTTGCGATCGACAAAAAGCGCTCCTGTTTCGTCGTCAATTTCGTACTTGACATTACTGCCTCTGGGAATTTCGACGACTACGTTTATCTCGTCCGGCGGGTTCTTGCCAGCCTTGAGATTATCTACCAGCCCCATATCTTTTTCCGAGTTAACGCCATCTCCTTAAGATATAATTCTATTGCCAATACACTGGATCTTCTCTTCCAGCCAAAAACATAAACACAGGCCGCAGTACCGAGATTCGCATAGATGTTCAATGGAGTTTAGTTCAAAGTTCGACGCCAAGGCGATCGAAAATGAAGTGCGGGGCTATCTTGATAATTTGGATTTGAACGCTCATCTGGAAAATGAGCTGGCCGGCAGAGATTCCATCGGCTACATCGAGGGTCCGCCAACGATGAACGGCGAACCCCACGCCGGCCACCTCCGCGGAAGGATCATCAAGGACCTGTGGTATCGCTTCAACACGCTGCGAAAAAAAAGAGTGGTATTCCGGGCAGGATGGGACACGCAGGGACTTCCGGTAGAGCTTGCGGCAGAAAAGGAACTGGGGCTTGCAGGCAGCAAGGCCGAGAACCTCAACAAGGTGGGCATTGAAAGAATAGTCGAGACCTGCAAGAAGTTGATCCTTGCCAATAACGAAAAGTGGGTGGCAGCCGACAAGCTGCTTGGCATGTCATTTAACTATGAAAAGGCGTACTGGACCTTCCAGGACTCTTACATTGAAAGAGAGTGGCAGTATCTCCGGAAGGCATGGGAAAACGGCATCCTGCGCGAATGGTTCAGGGTCGTTGCGTATTGTCCGTCATGTCAGACATCCCTGAGCAATGCAGAGGTGAACCAGGGGTACGAAAATGTCGAAGACCCCTCATTCTACTACAAGGTCAGGCTGTCGGATCAGGACGCATTTCTTGTGGTCTGGACCACCATGCCCTTTACTATCGTCACTGACGAGATGGTTGGAGTTAATCCAGATGCCGAATACAACTTTGTGCGCATTGCAACAACAGGCGAGCTCTGGATAGTGGGCGCGGACAGGATGGAGGACTTGATGAAAGAGCTTCGGATAGATAGTTACGACATTGAAAAGACTGTCAGAGGCTCAGAGCTTGATGGCAGGCATTATGTGCACCCCCTTCTTAACATGATCCCCGGGTTGAAGGAGCTGGCCTCTGCGGGCTCGATCCATTTCGTGGTTGCTGAAGATTATGTCGATACCGCGACAGGGAGTGGACTTGTTCACCTCTCGCCGGCAAACGGCGAGGAGGATTTCGAAATAGCCAACAAGCGGGGCGTTCCGATTTTCGTGCCAATAGACGACAAGGTAACTTTTACCGAAAAAGCCGGATCGTTTAGCGGGCTTTTCGTCAGAGATGCAGATTCAAAAGTCATGGAAGCTATGAAGCAGGCAGACGCTTCTGTCAAGATCGGCCGGATCAAACACCAATACCCCACATGCTGGCGGTCACACCACAAGGTCGTTTGGCTGGCGCGCAGGGAATACTTTTACATCATCGAGAAATTGGGCAGCATGCCGCTGGAGGCAGCAGAGAAGGTCGATTACTTTTTTGAACCTCCAAAGAACAGGTTTGTTGAAATCATCAGAGAACAGGTACCTTGGTGTATTTCCCGGGAGCGTGTGTGGGGAACGCCCTTGCCGATATGGTCCTGTGCGAAATGCGGCCACAAGGAGGCGCTTTTTTCAAGGAACGAAATCGTAAAGAAAGCTACCGAGCTTCCTGACGGGCCCGACTTTGAACTGCACAGGCCCTGGATAGACAGAATAAAGATCCCGTGTGAAAAATGCGGCGCTCTGATGCAGCGAGAGCAATTTGTGCTGGACACCTGGCACAACAGCGGCGCAGCTCCTTATGCCTCCCTGACGGAAGAGGAATTCAATGATCTGATACCGGCGACATTTCTAACCGAGGGAATCGACCAGACCAGGGGATGGGCATACACGCTTCTCATGGAAAATGTCATCATGAGCCGATCCGGCATCGCACCCTTTCGCTCCTTTCTGTTCCAGGGGCACGTGCTGGACGAAAAAGGGAACAAGATGAGCAAGAGCCTTGGCAACGTCATGGATGCCCGAGAACTCTTGAGCGAAAATCCTGTGGATCTAATCAGACTCTATTTCATGTGGAAGTCTTCTCCCATCGAGTCGCTAAATTTCAGCCTCGACGAAATGAAGACCAGGCCGTACCAGATTTTGAGCACCCTCCATAACCTTCATGTGTACTTTAGACAGAACAGCGAATTTGACAAGTTTGATCATAACACGCACACTCTGGCCTGGGCGGTCGGAAAAGAGCTGCTCGGCCCCACCGAGGTCTGGCTCTTGTCAAAGATGGACAGGCTGGCAGGCGAGGTCACCGAGTCCTTTGCAAGGTGCCGCTTCCACGAGGGAGCAAAGGCGATAGACGAATTCGTCATCAACCAGCTCAGCCAGACGTACATTCCGCTGACCAGGAATATCATCTGGGACGACAGCGCCGAGAACCTGGACAGGCGGCTTGCTGTTTATGCGGTATTGGGACAGGCTCTGCGACAAATCGACATGATGCTGCATCCCCTTGCTCCTTTCATCTCCGACTATCTCTACCTGACCTGCTTTGCATCCGAAAAGAAAAGCGTTCTGCTTGAAACCTGGCCCGAACGCAATGGGAAATTTGCAGACACAAAACTTGAGACTGCTTTTGATATCGTCAAAGAAATAGTATCCCTTGCCAATGCTGCAAGAAATGCAGCGGGTCTAAAGAGGAGATGGCCCATTCGCGAGGCGCTGATTTGCAGCGCCGATGCAGGATCCCTTGAGACGGCAGGCGTCTCTGCGGCACTGGAAAGCCAGCTTAACGTGGAACACCACAGGATAGTACCGATTGAAGGGGGGTCGCAGCTTGCAAAAGTCACCAGCCTTGTTGAAAATAAAATCCCTGTTGAAGTGAGCGTATCGCTTGCCAGAAAGAACGTCGCGCCCCGCGTCAAGGCAGACATTGGCAAAGTGCTCAAGGCATTTGAAGGCGTGGACAAGTATTCGCTCCTGGGCTCGCTGAAATCCGGCAGCTACAGCCTTCTCTATGACGAGGGCGGCAGGACTTTGGAACTGCTGCCATCTGACGTCGAGATCTCGTACCGAGCCGCTGAAGGATATTCTTCGTCTGAACGGGGTAACCTGGTAGTGCTGATATCCACCGGTCGCGACAAAGCTCTGACATCGAAGGGCCTTTTGCGCGACCTGGCAAGGCAGCTTCAGCAGCTACGCAAGGAACGCCAGTACAACCCGACACACATACTTGCCGCGGCATATGCCGCGGGTTTGGACGACGAAGAGGTCTCGGCACTTGCCGGGATGAAGGATATGCTTACCTACCTTGTGCGCGTAAAGAGCGCCGTACTTTCGAAGGAGCCCCTGCCAGACATAGCTTACAAGTCAATCGAGATAGATGGCAGGGAATTCCGGATCTCTGTTGAATAAATTTACCAAATAGTGTGCATTTTTGCTGCCATAATCTAATATGGTCTACCTTCAATAGTGTCGCAAAGGGGAGAAAGCGCAAGGTAATCTGCAACCCACTGTAAAGTAAAAGAAATTACTTTGCTAGTCAACAAGTCTTGCCGTACTATTCTATATAGACAAATCCTGAGAACAATCTGCTATTGACTAACGAGCAGGTGACACTAGACGGCTGGGTTCGAGGCAGGCTGAGGGAGCGGCTGCGCAAGGCGTCCATAATGGCCAGCAGGTCTGGAAGGCCCGTAGTGCTCTACAGGCACACCATAGAGGAAGTAGATCATTCTGCAGAGGAAGAAATAGCAACTGTCAACGAGCAATATGTAGTCGTCCAGGTTATCACACACGGAGGCTTTATCCCGCCCAGCTTTCAGCAGCAGCACGTGTTCACGTTTGAACAATTTCCGGACTGGATAATGAAGCGAAGCAATCAGCTGCTTGCACTATGCCTGGACAGCCTGGACCAGGAAATAGTGGACTAGGCGTTCAATCTAAATAGAACTTGGTTTTCATTATAGGATCGAAATGGCAAAGTTTGATGGGATAAAGGGACAGGAACTCTTGGACGTCGAGGAGAGCAAGGGCGAGATTACGCTGATCTTCAAGGACAACCGATATCTGTTCGTCAAAGTCCAGAATGGCCAGCTCGTTACCGACTCTGTACCCGAATAGGACTAGCTCTTGCTTTTCAGGTACTTTTCGTACATAGAGACCGCCATCTCTTGCGCAACCGACTGCACTGAACCGGGCCTGCTACTCCGTATTCTCTGGATGGATTGTTCCGCGGTCAAGTTCTCCTTCTTTACCAGATAAGCTGCGAGCACCGTCCCTGTCCTTCCCTTACCGGCAGCGCAATGAACCATTACTGGCCGGCCCTGGCTTATCTGCGCATCGATATAGTCAACTGCTTTATCAAGAACTTCCAGAGTGGGCGATCCATAATCTTCAACCTCGAGATGCAGATATTGGACATCTTTTCCATCGATCCATCTTGAGGGTAGCGGCACCTCCCTTACTGTCACTATTGACCTTACGCCTTGCTCCAGTAACCACCCAAATTCATCCTCCGTTACAGGCAGTCCGCTGCCAGCCAGCTTATCCTCTATTACCCAGCTGAAATTTGTGGGCCTTTCGACAATCCTTCCATGGAACCAGCGATACGCATCGCCAATCTTTGTCAAGCCTAAAGTTCTACCATCACATACAATTTATTAACAATGCGCCCATAATTCACAGCAATGCTTGAAGCCAGATGCCCGGAATGTGGCAAAAAGGCCCAAGTAGACGATGAAATGTCCAAGGTGGAATGTGCCCACTGCGGATTTTCAAGATCGTACGATGAATATATCGAGATTATGAAAGGCAAGGCTGTAGACATTGCCGACAATTTTCAAGCGAACTGGGACAGGAATCCTTTCTAGCTACCAAAAGCCACCTTTGTCAGAACAAGTTAATTCCGCCCCGCAATTTCCACAACGGAGATGACAGGCCTGCATGTGTTTCATCATGAAGCCGCAGCGCGGGCATTCGATTTCGTTTTTCTGCTCCGCTTCCAATGTTGTAATTCATTCGCCGGAGTTTTTAACCGTTTCAATGTCCAAAGGTTAATTAAGCCAAAAAATATGCTTGAATTCTGCTTTGGCTCAGTTCAAGCTCGTAATTTCAGATGCAAAAGGCAGGAGCATGACACAGGAGCTAAAGGACAGGGCCGCACAGCCAATGCTGGGTTCAAGGATAGGCGGCATAGTAGACGCAGCCATAATCGGAATAGCAGGCGGCAAGATCAAGATAACTGGAGGTAGCGACAAGTCTGGAACGCCAATGCGCCCAGATGTGCATGGAGGAGTAAAAAAGTATGTCTTGCTTTCGACCGGAGTCGGCAATAGGGGCGAGGCGCGGGTTAGAAAACTCGTAAGAGGAAACATGGTCACAGAAGAGATCTATCAGCTGAACTGCATGTTGGTTGAAGGCGCGCTGCCTGAAAAGCAGGCTGAAGCCGCTCCGGAATCCGCGGCTGCTGAAGAGCCGGCAAAGAAAAAGAAGTAACAAGCAACTTTTCCCGTAGCTTAATATCCCCGAGAATTTCACGATAGTTGACATTGCACTGGAAAGAGACCTTGCCGGACTGGTACATCAAAGAATACGGATACCAGCCCTGCGTCAACATCGGAACATCAGGCCACGTTGACCATGGCAAGACAACTCTTGTTGAAGCAATCACCGGTGTGTGGACGAGTGCCCACAGTGAAGAGCTCAGGAGGGGCATCACGATCAAAGTGGGATATGCCGATGCGGCGTTTTACAAATGCCCGCAGTGCCCGGCTCCCGTGTGCTACGGCACGCAGCCAAAATGTGCCAATTGCGGCGGAAAAAGCGAACTGCTCAGGGTCGTGAGTTTCGTAGATTCTCCTGGCCACGAGAGCCTCATGGCAAACATGCTCTCGGGAGCTGCACTAATGGACGGCGCAATCCTAGTCGTGGCGGCGAATGAAAAAGTCCCCCAGCCGCAGACAAGGGAACACCTTCTCGCGCTTTCAGTACTTGGCATCAAGCAGATAGTCGTTGTACAGAACAAAGCAGATCTCACCGAGTACCAGGAAGCCCTGGACAACTACAAGCAGATCAAGGACTTTGTAAGTGACAGCGTTGCGGACGGGGCTCCCATAATTCCCCTTTCGGCGCAGCACAAGCTAAATATGGATTCACTTATCGAAGCGATAGAGAAAAGCGTAAAGACTCCTCCCAGGGCCAAGAACGAGGCTCCCATCATGCACGTTCTCCGGTCTTTTGACGTCAACAAGCCCGGCACACCGATAAAGCAGGTAAAAGGCGGCATCATCGGTGGCGCGCTGATACAAGGGGAATTCGAACTCGAAGATGAAATCGAGATCCGGCCGGGCCTGTTGGACGAGAAAAAGGGTAAGTTTGAGCCAATAACCTCACAGATTTCGACACTTGGCACTGGTGCAGGCCTTGTAGAAACAGTGAAGCCTGGAGGACTGGTTGCAATCGGGACCAAACTCGATCCCACATTCACAAAGAGCGATTCGCTGATAGGCTCGGTGATCGGAAGGCCGGGCACCTTGCCAAAGGATGTTGAGGACGTGACCGTAGAGACACACCTCTTTGATACCGCAGTTGGCACTGCGGACATGGTGAAGGTCGAGCCGATAAAGGTCAGAGAACCGCTAAGGCTCAATATCGGCACGTCTGCAGCAGTTGGGACCGTAACCAATGTGAAGGACGGCAAGATAGAAATAAAATTGAAAAAGCCTGTATGCCTGATGCCAAGGAGCAGAGTCGCTGTCAGCAGAAGAATAGCAGAGAGATGGCGCCTCATCGGATCGGGAACAGCCGTCTAGTATGGTAGACGTCCTTTGCGATACCAGTTTTTTGATGGTGCTCGTTTCAAAGCCCATCAAGCAGCTGGCCAAGATGGAAAGTCAATTCGGGCGCCTTGATTTTCTTGTACCTGATATCGTCATTGCCGAGCTTGAACGCCTTAGAGACAAGGTGGGTCCAAAGAGATCTACGCTCGCAAAGACCGCGCTAGATCTAGCTCGGACGAAATTCAAAGAAGTGGCCGTTGCAAAGACCCTCCACGTTGATGACTCGATAGTGGCATATGCCATAACAAAGAACTGCGCGGTTGCAACGATCGATGCCAACCTTCGCAGGAGGCTCATTGCGAACAAGATACTGGTGCTGACTCTCAGCAGAGACAGGCTAATAGTTGCTAATCCAAAACTGAGCGCCAAAGATCACGTTTAAATAAAATTTGTGTGTGCAGACCAATGTGTTTGAATTTCGCGGAGTGAAATTCTATTGGCTAGGCCACGATGGCTACAGGATTGAATCAGGCGGCAAGACCATTTACATCGATCCATACAAGATTTCAGACAAACACCATGACAAGCACGATGCGGACATTGTCCTGATATCGCATGACCACTTTGACCACCTGAGCCTCGACGACCTCAAACACATTGTAAGTAAAAAGACGAGCATCGTCGCCGCGAAGGAGTGTATGAACAACCTAACAGATCTCGGCGTCAGCGAATTGAAAGGAGTCTCTCCGGGCAACAAAATCTCAGTCCAAGGCATCGATGTCGAAGCAGTCGCGGCATATAATACGAACAAGAAATTTCATCCGAAGGCTGACGGAAAAGTAGGTTTTGTTTTCGCAGTTAATGGCGTACGAGTTTATCATGCGGGTGATACTGACGATGTACCAGAAATGGCTGATCTCGTACCGAACGTCGCAATGGTTCCAGTGTCAGGTACGTACGTTATGACCGCAGAAGAAGCCGCGAAGGCTGTCAACAACAGAATAAGGCCAGAGGACTTGGCTATTCCGATGCACTATGGCACTATCGTTGGCACCGAGCAAGATGCAAGGAAATTCAAAGAGCTTGTGAGGGCATGCACCGTGCAGATTCTTGACAGAGAATAGGTCGCGAATTAGTTTTTTCCTGATTTGAAATACTTTGGAATCGTGCGTGCGTTCTACTTGGGATAAAAGGCAAATGCTTTCCATGCGTGCCGATCTAAATGCTATCTCGAAGCGGCTAATCTTCTTTGACAGCTTGTACGGTATTACCATGCAGTAGTAGCGTTTCTCTCTAAGCCCAGCCAAGCTTTCTGCGTACGCGAGAAAGCTGATGTTTGCGGATATATCGTCTAATTTCCTCGTCATGCATGCTGTCGTAACCGGCCACTTTCGGCCTGTACGACAAGTAATGGTAGAGCATGTAGATAGCACCCAGCCTACCGATGGGTCTGCCACTAACAAAGTAGAGGAAGAACCGACCCAACGCAAAGAGTGGATGGTAACCAAGTGTTCTCATGCTTGCGCCAAACTCGTAAAAATGATGGTTCTTACCAAGCGGTCTTGAATGAACGAAGCGAGCCTCATCAAGAACCGCGAACTTGTAGCCTTGTTGCATCGCGGTATGCAGGACAAGCGACTCATAGCCCATCTTTTCAGGATATAATCCATGGTGTCTGTCAAAAAATGTGCTGCGCACAAAGCGACCCGCGCCGTGAGGAGTGACAACCTTTTGTTCTTCGTAGTTCCCCGAAGCCACCGCTATTTCCAAGTTGTCATCCATGTAGCGCACCACCTTTTCCGCGTAATCAGGATCGTAAACCGTATCGTCGGTGCTGATCATGTGGTAGTCGGTTGCAGGAAGACCTGCGTCGCGTGCAAACCTGATCGCCTTGTTCCAGTTGCTTACCACCCTTCCGATATCATAGCCAAGGTCTGGATTGGTTATCGTATAGAGGCTACTCCACCCTGACTGTATTTTCTTCAGGATTTCCGGAGTGTTGTCCTTCGAGCCGTCGTCTATGACTATTACGTAAACAGGCTTGAGGATTTGCTCCTTGAGCGAGTAGAGCGCTTCAGCTATGTTAGCCTCTGAATTCCTGCAGGTCACTATCGCATAGTACGTTCCCAAGGCACCACAAACTTGCGGGGCTTCAAATAAATTTTTTTGCAGGTTCTAAAGCCTTGCAGTTTTTTTCATGGTCCTGCCAACGTTTAGCCGCCACCACACCTCGAGTGCAAGGAGCCCTAGCATCTTGTTAATATAGCGCACATTTAGCGAATCGAGTTTCGTGCGCGCACTATCCAGCCATGCATTGCTGATGATACCCGCCTTGACCACCTGCGACTCGTTGTTTACGTACTGACATATGATTTCCTTATCTCTTTTCCAGAGTGAAATGGTGTTTACGGAGAAGCCCTTCTTCGCAGGCTCTATTTGCCTGATTTGGCGCCTCAAGATTAACCGGAGCGGCAGCTTACCAACTCCAGTTCTAGGGTCATATTTTAGCTGCCAAGGCAGATGAGTCGCGAACGCAACCATCCTTTCTGACAAGAAAAGGGAGGCTATCTTTGCGTTGAGAAACTTTTCAAACGCGATGTTCCCGGGCATCCAGTCGTACATCAGTTTGCCGTTTATGTCTGCAAGAAACACCTGGTCGAGCGGATTCAGCGAATTCTGAAAGTAACGTCCAATTAGACCATAAATCCGATCCCAGGAGAACCGCATTTTGGGCCCAAAAATCTTGTGTTGGTCAGGTACCCAGTCGCGTTCATGGCATGAAAGGTAGAGCCGCGTGAGCTGCTTCCAACCTGACGCCCTTCGGAAGCGCGACAGGTACTTTCGGTACCGAAACGTATAGCCCCCGAACAGCTCGTCACCCCCATCGCCGGAGAATATCAGGTCGGACTTGGACCTTGCAAGCTCTAGTGCGTAGAACTGGTATAGGTTCCACCGTGGCTCTTTTGAGATGCTCACCAGCTTTGGCAGCTCGGCAAGAATATTGGCTTTGACAAGCGGGTAAAAGTCGCAGTCGAGTTCCCTTGCTATTTCTTTTGAAGCAGATATCTCGTCGTCATCCTCCCCAAATCCCATGCTGATACATGAGAGCTTTACCTCGGGCCTCAACGATCTTATCATTGCGAGTGTGAGAACTGAGTCAACGCCTCCGCTAAGGAGTATCGACGCATTTGAAAATTTCATGCGAAAAACATCCTTCCTCATAATGTCTGTGATAGTTGAACCCACTACTAGTTTGTCTGTCCTAGCAGGCTTAAAGTCCAGTGCAGTAAGAGGCATTCTTCCAGGTCTTCTAGAAGGATCATATCGCAGAGTAAGGATGTTTTCGATTGTCCTAAGGTTTGGCTGCACCGCACAGGATACGAAGGTGCCGTTTTAAAAACTAGTCCCTGAATGCAGATTCGGTCACCGAATGACGGTCAGAGCCGTACTTCGCCTTCTCAACAGTACGCCTGAATTGCGATTGAGCATTGCTTGGGTATAGTGTATGTCCCCTGATTAACTTTCAAACCCTTATTTATGAACAAGGTCGCAGATGGGACCAATAACAAGAGGCTTAGATTAACCTTGGGTATTCTGGGTTCTACGTCCAAAAAGACACAGCTCTACTGGGCAGGTCTGCTTGTGATAGCAGCGAGCTCAATCGTATTCTTTGGAACCATTTGGTATTCTATCAATCCACTCTTCGACTATAACCCATATTCGTATGGCGATGAACCCGGCGATTCACGAGTGGCGAGAAATCTTTCCAATGCCATGCCTTTCTTAGTCGGATCGATTGTGTTCATTGTCTTCGGAACCCACATGGCGCTCTCTGGTCGCAAATGATCAGGATCTGGCAATTGAACCTGGGTAAGACGCTTCTGATTTTGTCTGGAGTAATTCCATCCGTAGCGTTGGCGATAATCTTTCTAGTTGCAGCGATACCTCCAGGTCCGAACCTATTAGCCCATTGGAAGTTGGACGAGGGAAAAAACCTGATTGCTGGCGACAGCAGCAACGAGAACACAGGGACGCTCGTGAACGGTCCAATTTGGCTAACGGGTACCGACCGGTGTGTTGAAAAAGGCTGCTTGAATCTTGACGGAGTAAATGACTACGTCAGCGTACCTCGGTCTCAAAGTATCGAACCGAAAAATGCAATCACAATTTCAATGTGGGTTAATGCAGCAGTGCCCAGGGGATCTTTGGTGGACAAGGCATACACGACTCACTCCTCTCCTTTCTATTCCTACAATCTGCAGCTTGAACCCAAGACTGATCAGCCGGATAAAGCGGAATTGATCTGGTCTGTCAACACTAGGGGGGTCTTGACAAGCCTAGGTGAAGGTCCCGGCGAAGTCCTAATCGATCTGAATAGCTGGCAATTCGTCACCGTGGTTTATGATGGCGCGGAAATGAGAGAATACGTCAACGGACATCTAGCGGCATCCACTCCCAAAACAGGTACGATACCGTTTTACAACAAGCCGCTTATGATAGGAACATACAGCAACTACGAATTCTTCACAAATGCTATGATAGATGATGTTCGCATTTATGGCAGTGCCCTAACCGAAGATCAGATCAAGCAACTATACAAGGAAGGCTCCCCACCGGCGCCCCGTCCCATGTCGGTGCTACTATCTTACTGGGGATTCGATGAGGGCGCGGACATCACTGCGGATGATAAGACTGGCAACGGAAATCGGGGCACCCTAATGGGCAATCCAATCTGGCTCAGTAGCACTCAATGCGTAGCCGGTAGCAGTTGTTTGGAGTTTGATGGAGTTGATGATGTTGTTGTTGTCAGGAGCTCTCCCGCATTGAACCTCAGCGGCTCGGCAAGCTTCTCGATATCGCTTTGGCTGAAAAGTACGCAGTCCGGTGGCGGAGATCGGGGATTCGGATGGCTAGTCGACCACCGGAGGAATAATGACGGAATCTATGCTGGCCACAGTATTGGCGATTCGTCGGGCGTGATAGCAGCTACGATAACTGACGCTGGAGGCAACGATGTGCAAATTTCCTCCGCCAGAAATGTAAACGACGGCAAATGGCATCATATAGTATATGTCGTTGATAGGTATACGCAACAAATACGATTGTACATTGACAATACTCTAGAATCCAGCGACCAAATTTTGTCAGTCGGAACCATTGAAACGCCGGTTGATCTTAACCTTGGTGGCACTGCAGTGCCGAACACAGATATGAATTTCTACAACGGGGCACTAGATCAGATCCGGATCTATAGCGGGGCGTTGACATCTGCGGAATTACTGCAACTGTACGAGGAATTCGTTCCGCAACACTCCACTACGGGTCTTGTGGGACATTGGAAGTTCGACGAAGGTGTTGGCTCTTCATCAGCAGACAGCAGCAATAACGGAAATATTGGTATTCTCTACGGTCCGACATGGACAACGGAGTGCAATTTGGGATCATGCCTGGATTTTGACGGATTGCGAGATTTTGTTTCGGTCCGAGACTCGTCCTCATTAGACGAGATTAGTGAACTAACAGTAAGCGCTTGGCTTCGTCCGGAGCAACTGAATCTTCTACAGATGATAGTTGTAAAGGGTCAGCTTATCGGAGATGATACTTCGAGTTATGGTCTATGGATGACACCCTCCAACCAGATCTCATGGGCAGTTGACACTGATGAGGAATACAACACCGTACAAACTTCGCCGATCCTAGATACCAGTCGTTTTCACTTTGTTGTGGGCACATACAAGAGTGGTGAAATCAAACTTTATTTGGATGGTTCTCTGGTTGTGGATGGCACGCTAAGTGGCACGGTAAGAGATGGTGTTGAAGAACTCACAATTGGAAAAAGAACACATCCCACAGATCCCGACTTCTTCAATGGCCAGATAGATGACATTCGTATCTATAACAGAGCACTAACAGCACAAGAAGTGCAGCAGCTCTATGATTCAGAGCAGCGACTGTGAATGGTCATCCAATGTGGATTGGAAGTTACTTTGTTCCGCCTACGCGGCCGCCGTCTATCAGAGTCTGGAGCTTTTCTTGCAGGCTCTTTAGACTCTTCACCTCGCTCTCCGTCAGGCTTTCCTTGTTCAGCAGCTTGATGTTTAGTTTCATTGTCTCAAGTAGAACGGGCACAAGCGCCTCCTTCCAGTATCCCGGGGGCAGCTTGTAGTAATACGGGTTCGCTTCAACACCGACATCGATTTCGGAGCTGTAAGCAGGACTGCGCTTCAGGTGCAGCCAGCCAATGAACACAGCAAGCGGCGCGCCAACAAGGATTACTGTGACAGCCCATCTTGTGAAATCCGGGAATATCGCGTGAAGTACATCGATTCTTTCAATCGCCAGATAGTACACGGTGACTATCATGTTAACAGCAGCTATCACGAAGCTCAGATACACCGCGAATCCGGTTCTAAAGTAAAACCACGATCTAAATGGAAGATTGGTCTTCATCGCAGTGCTCGGACTAGAGCGCGCTTCAGGCGATATATAATTATTGGAGCTAAAGTCCTTCCGGCAGAGATTTTTCGGACTTGTGGCTACTTTGATTTTCGCCGGATCGCTGCGCGGTCCAAGTCTCTACCTCTCCTCTATCTTTATGGAAATTATTCTTGCTTCTTCGGGGTTTACAGGCTGCCTGTTATCAGAACTGCCTCCAACTACCATGGTCTCAAGAGCAGCTATCTTGTCCACAACATCCATGCCTTCTATGACTCTGCCAAAGACAGAGTACTTGTTGTCAAGTGCCGATTTGGTCAGCTCGTCACCTCGAAGCACAATGAAGAATTGCGACCCCGCGCTATCCGGATCCAAGGCTCTCGCCATTGACAGGATTCCTCTGTCGTGTGGGATGCTGCTGAACTCCGCATCAACGGTGTGAACCGGTCCCCCCTGCCCCCAGATGTTTCTGTCCGTGCTGTTGGCCGTATTGGGATCCCCGCCTTGTATCACAAATCCTGGAACAATCCTGTGGAAGAGGGTTCCGTCGTAAAAGCCCGTATTCGCAAGGCTGATGAAGTTGTCCACGTGTTTTGGAGCAACTTTGGGAAAGAATTCAACCTTGATTGTGCCTTGCGTTGTCTCGATAACAGCGATCTCATCTGATGGAGTCATGTCTGGTCCCGATGGCTGAACAGGCTGCGAAGGCTGTTGTGGCTCGTACGGATCTCCCTGCGGTGTTGGCACGTAATCGTGGTTGACCTTGTAAATGAATATCCCGAACATGATGCTCTCTTTGTCATCAAAGCTCGGTGACGAGTAGACAAGATGGAGAGGCTGGTTTGGCCCCCCATCAGCCGGATACTTTACATTCTGCCCATAGATTCCTGTCAGGCCCTGCCTCCATCGCTGCTCCGGCTCTCCGACCTGTCCCTGAGCTCCGAACTGAAGGTAACCTAACGGCTCGAATGGGAACAGTTTGCCAAGGAGCGTCTGGTTCCAGAATTCCGGCGTAGGAGTAAAGCCGTCTGCCTCTATGTACCTGTTTTCGTCAAACCCGCCGATCCTCATGAACCACTGCTTTTTGCTCTCATCGCCACCCTGCCCAAGAGTGTAGATGGGGATGTTTTCACTGGTGGAATTCGTCGCAGTTCCGTTCGTCGTGCCAAAGAACCTAACTTGTCCGACGACATAGACGGTTATGTAATCGGCCCTGAGGTCTTGAGCGATCTTTATTCCGGATTCCTGATCGGATATTAGCATCTTTGCAATGGTTTCAATGCGTGTTGAATTGATGGTCGCGTTGTCAGCTAGGGTGGTTCTATTGCTTAGCGTCGTTATCCAGTATCCATAGTCCCACCACGAGGCCACAACTGCATCAGGCTCAGTATTCTGCGAGATCCAACTCAGGGCGTCAGTCCAGTCGTCCGTCGTGAATCTGAAACCCGTACCTCCGTTGGCAATGGCGGCCGGAACGTCGGCAGAACTTATCCAGTTAGAATTGGCAGGGTAAAACATCGGAATCGAGAGCATCATTATGATGACGACTGCGTAGGCTATTCGCATAGGCTGGCCCGATCGCGTCCCCAGTCCTCCGAACTCCATTTTTCTTCTTTCTTCCCGGGTAAGGGCGGTCGCCCTGGCAGCTATTGACGCCGCGCTTGAAACCGGGGTCGCCTCCCGGTGCGCAAGGACGCTGCGCGTAACCTCGTACAGACCAAGGCCTGCGAGCACAATGATGCCAATTGACGCAAAAACCAGGAGCCTGGCAAAAGTTCCACTGACGTAGACCCCAGTCAGCCCAATGATGAGGGCAAATATCGCCATGTCATCTCTGCGCCTAAAGGCCAGCCAGATGCCGAGACCCGCAAACATCAGGAGGATCGAAAAGTCTACAAAGTAATCCGCGACTGTTGGAGTAAAGTGCTCTGCAACAGATTCCACCAGCGGTATTTGGGCAGAGAAAAATGGATTTATCGCGTTCAGGTACCTAAAGCTCGGCGATATGTACGCGCCCGCAGCAAGTATTCCTACAGCAACGGCGATAAACGCTATCAGGAGGTAGATCATGTTCCTGAGCTGCTTTCTAGGTCCTCCGATCTTTTTGAGAAAAGTCGCGATCACCAGAAAGACTGTGCCCCCCATCATGGCTATTCCAGGCAAGCCAAGGACATACGAGATCCCGGGCCTCGGAAAGGCTGCCGAGCTCAGAAGCGATATTACCGTGAAGGCAATAACCACGTACATAGGAATTGTAAGGTCTCTTTTGAAGAATGGAAGCGCAATGAAAAAGATCGATAACGGGATCGCGAAATACTGTATCCCTCCCCACGAGCCATTGGCAAGGCCCAGGATGATTGCGCCCGCGACTGCCTTGGGAATGGCGTACTTTATCTCCTTGTGCTTGATGGCCGAAATGAACAGATAGATTGCCAGCAGTCCAAAGAAAAGGCCGAGCGGCTCTGACTTGAACCAGCCAAGGTTTCCTCTCTGGATGATTGAAGGGCTGAAAGCCAGGAGCAGCGCTGAAAAGAGGCCCGCCGTCGTGCCGCCAAGAACCCTCACAAGGGCAAAGATTACAATGACCGTCAGCGAGCCCATGACTGCCGGAAATATTATAGTAAAATCAAGCAGCGACATGCCCCCTCCAAAGGCCTGATACAGGAAGGCGGCGGTTATGTGAAGCACTGATTGCGAAGTTCCTGGAACATCTCTTCCTTCCGGATACCATGACATTTCGTCATGCCAGTTCCAGTAAGCGTCCAACCCGTTGTCGACTATGAATTTCGTAGCACGGTAGTCAAAGTACGGGTCGAACTCGTTCAGATAAAAGCCATACTTTATGGGGTAAAATCTGATGATAAGCGCGGCAGAAAACGCAAGGGCAAGTACAGCGATTATCAGTAAATGCCGGGTCTGGAACTGAAAAGTCCCGACAGTAAACATCGGCCTGCTGCCAGCTAACATCCACGTTCGGTGCTTTTTACCCTTTTTTTAAGGTACTGCCATTATCAATCATATCTTGAACCCGGATTAGTTTGAATTCACGCCGCGCAGCAGCTGATCGTGAATGATCCCGTTGCTAGCACAGATGTGTATTTTTTCAAAGATAGGGAATCGCGGCTTGCTGCCGTCGAGCAGAGTCCACCTTCCCCCGGCTTCCTCCACTAAAAGACCTGCAGCGGCAATGTCCCACATCGACAGGTCATTATTTATCGTCCCGTCGATCCTGCCTGCTGCCACATACGCGACCTCGAGGCAGAGGCTTCCCATCTTGTGGAACCTCCTGATCCTTTTCAATATGTTCTTGTTTATCGCGTCAAAAGTCTTTTGGTCGAACCTGTTATGGTTGATGTTCAGGGTAGACTCTTCCAGCTTTGCCGTTTTTGTGACTGCGATCTTTTTCCCGTTCACAAACGCCCCGGCGCCTGCAGTCGCCGTAAACTCCTCGTTGTGGTTCGGGTCCACCAGCACTCCCATCAAAGTGCGGGTACCTTGGCAGAGCGCTACAGAGACGCAGAAGAATGGTATTCCGCTCACAAAGGTTGCCGTTCCGTCCAGCGGATCGATGACAAAATAGTAGCCGTCCTTGTTCACGGACTCGTTAGCTCGCCTGTCCTGCTCCTCAGCTACGAAAGGGATGTCTGGGAACTGCCTGGCTAGATACGACATCAGGAGTTCCTGCGACTCCCTGTCCACCTGGGTAACAAAAGAGTTGTCGTGCTTGATCGAAACCCTGTGCGACTTGCCAAAGTTCTCTTTGAGCAGCTTGCCGGCTTGCTGGCCCGCAATCAGCGAATGATGAGCGACGTCACGCAGATCCAAGGGCCGCGGTGCCTATGAGAAGAAAGGTAATAATCCTTGCTGCCCTAGAGCGGGACCATCGTGTCTATGAGCCTGGCGTTTGTCACCTTGCCATCATTTTCCTGAATTATCAGGTCTACAGTATACTGGAGCTTGCCCTGAAGGAAAGTGACCTGGACGTCCCAGGAGTCGTGCTTTAGCTCACTTGGAAAAGGGAACAGCACCCTTATCTTGAAATCGCGAATGTCAGTTCCATAAAGGGCTTCGATAGTCTTTTTCGACGCCTTTTCGATTTCAGCTTTGGTTTTCACGGGAGACACGATTCTCAGTCCAATTAGTAACTATAAATATTTAGTGGTTTTCGGCTGTCGAACTAGAACAGGTTGTAAAGCCTTCCAAGCGATACCTTGTCTGCAGCAGGCACAGTCGCAAGCTTGCCGTCCACCTTTACCTCGTATGTCTCGGGATCCACTTCGATCTTTGGCGCCAGGTTATTGTGCAACATGTCGGCCTTGCCTATTCTTCGGCAGTTCTTTACCGGGAGCAATTTCTTTTGGAGTCCCAGCTTTTTCGCTGTCCCATTTCTCACTGCAAGCCTAGAGCTAAAGGTAACGGATGTCGAGTACTTGGCCCTTCCCATCGCTCCGAACATGGGCCTGTAGTAGACAGGCTCGGGGGTAGGGATGGACGCGTTCGGATCTCCCATCAGCGAATAGGCGATGAACCCTCCTTTGACAATCATTTTTGGCTTTGCGCCAAAGAACTGCGGCTTCCATATCACAATGTCCGCGAGCTTGCCCGGTTCAAGCGAGCCCACATAGTCAGAGATCCCGTGAGTGATCGCCGGGTTTATGGTGAGTTTCGCCAGGTATCTCTTCACTCGGTTGTTATCGTTCTCGCCTTTTTCGCTCTTTAGCGGGCCTGTAAGCTTTTTCATCTTGTCGGCAGTCTGCCACGCCCTGGTTGCTACCTCGCCGACCCTGCCCATCGCCTGGCTATCAGACGAATACATGCTCAGCGCGCCAATGTCGTGCAAGACATCCTCTGCCGCAATAGTCTCCTTCCGGATCCGGGATTCGGCAAAGGCCACGTCTTCTGGAATTGAAGGGTTCAGGTTATGGCATACCATCATCATATCAAGGTGCTCTTCAAGCGTGTTCACAGTATATGGCCGCGTCGGGTTCGTCGATGACGGCAGTATGTTCTTTTCGCCCGCTATCTTTATGATATCCGGCGCATGGCCGCCGCCAGCCCCTTCAGTATGATAAGTATGGATCGTCCTGCCCGCAATGGCCTCGATGGTGTCGTCTACGAATCCGCATTCGTTGAGGGTATCGGTGTGTATCGCGACCTGAGTGTCTGTCTTATCAGCAACTCGCAAAGCCGCGTCAATAGTGGCTGGCGTGGTGCCCCAGTCCTCGTGGAGCTTTAGCCCGCAGGCGCCGGCCGATATCTGCTCGATAA
>DATBMW010000032.1:0-28626 GCA_036554645.1 Nitrososphaera sp. | reverse complement strand
TCTTCATGGCGGCGGCTATTCTAGCAGGCTATGCACTGTTCATGAGCTTGCTTTGGAGCGCTAACTAAGGTTCATCCGACGAATTTGACAGATAAAGAACCTTTGCTTATCCGACGCTGATTTGACAGAGCCATCGCAAAGACTGTTTAAATATTAGGCTACCCTAATTAGGCGCGCCTAATAACGATGAATAGCTTGACTTTTGATAACAGCACTGCCATTCCAGTACTCGCCGAGATCGCAGATCGTATCTCTTGCAGCGTCATTACATCGACCATTGAAGCGGCGAAAACCGCTTACCAGATTGCGTTAGAGCACTCCCTACCACTAAGCTCAACTTACAAGAAAATAAAAAAGCTCCAGGGGATGAGCATCATCCATGTGGAAAAGATCGATCTGGACGGCAACGGCAAGAGAGTGGCGTACTATCGAAGCAGAATAAAGTCGGCAGAATTCAACCTCAGAGGCGACAAGATAGTTCTCCAACTCGAAAAGAATGATCTGAATCCGCGCCAGACTATAGCACTGGGCCTGAATGTTTTTAGTTAGCAATAGCAGTCATGTAAAGCCTTACTTGCTCTTTTTTCTAACCTGCAACGTGCGTAGGGCGCTCCCTACGCAATATCGTTGCTTCTTCGTGCTAAACTTGGCTAGAAAGTGCTCATTCTTTGTTGTTATTCTCTAAAGCGAGAATGACATGATACTATAAATTTTGGCTAGCCAGACGATTCGGTTATGAACCCTACAGTCAGAGTAGCTTCAGCCGCCATTGCGGCAATATTGGCGTTCGCTGCGTTGACCTCTAATGCGTCGATTGCTCCGGCATTTGCTGACGAGGTACACACGGACTTTGTCACCAATGCCGAATACATCAAGGGCCATTTGGCAAAAGCAGTGGAGAACAAGCAGGCCGGAAACATTGAGCTAACCATAGCCCATTCTGGCCACCCGATCGAGGAAGTCTTTACATTGATGGAAGGTCCGCTGTCAGAGGAAAGCCCCCAGAGGGCAGCAGATCTGAAAGCCGCGCTGGAGGCATTGCCGAACACGGCAAGCTCTGATTCCTTGCAAGCTTTTACTGACAAGGTAACTGAAATCAACGGAATGCTTGACGAGGCTGTCACCGTGTTTGCAGGCGATGAGGCCACCGAACTGGGTTCCGTCGTAATCATAATTTCAAATCTTTTAGAGACTGCAGAGCTCGAATATGGAGAAGGCGTTGCTGGTGGTGAGGTCGTCGAAATGATCGAATATCAGGATGCAAGTGCTTTCATAGCGAGGGCGAACTCGTTGTTCACAGATATTCAAGACAGCATCGAGGCCCAAGAAGAAGCAGAAGAGATCGAACAGTTCTTTGGGCAGCTTGTGAGCGGCGTGAATGCCAGAGCGGATCCCGAGGATGTGTCCACTCTAATCGAAGGCATCATTCACGAGTTTGAAGAAGCGGTCCCGTCGGCCGGAAGCGAAAACGTCGCATTCGCAGCAAATATCGAGTTCATCAAAGGCCATCTGACAAAAGCAATAGAGAACAAGCAGGCAGGAAACACGTCTCTTGCAATTGCCCACTCTGGCCATCCGATCGAGGAAGTGTACACCCTTGTGGAAGGCGAGATTACCGAGCACAACGCAACTCTGAACACCGACCTGAAAGCCGCTCTTTCCGAGCTTGCAAACCAGGTCGAAGAGCTTTCTGCTACAGATTTCCAGAGCCAGGTGGCAGAGGTCAACGCGATGCTGGATGATGCACTTGATTCTGTGATCGGTCAGTCGGAACAAAGCGATCCAAAGTTCAATGCGCAGGTTGCCATATCTCTGATGGAAATTGCCGAAGTTGAATATGAAGAAGCCGTTTCAGAAGGCGTGATAGTGGAAATGATAGAGTACCAGGATTCGACTGCGTTCATAGAAAGAGCTGAATTGATCTTTGATGAAATAAAGGCAGAGCTGCCAGCCCACGAAGCTGAGGAGCTCGAAGAATTCTTCGGCCAGCTGACCACGCTCACGGAAAGCAATGCAAGCTTTGAAGACGTAGAGACAGTAATCGGAGGCATAATCCATGAATTTGAAGAAGCGGTGGGGCTTGAAGGCGAAGAAGAGGAAGAACTCGACGGTTGGGGATACATTGACGGGATAAAAGAACTACTGGATCAAGCTGTGACGGAATATAAAGCGGGGAACGCACAGCGGGCCAAGGCGCTGGCTATCGAGGCCTACCTCGACAACTATGAATTCATAGAATCAGATATCGAGCAAGATGACGAGGCCCTGATGCTAAAGATCGAAGAAGACATGAGAGTCGAGCTAGTCCAGATGATCGACCAGCAGGCACCAAGCTCGGCAATCGAATCCCACGTGCAGGCGATTAAGGTGGACCTCGAGCAAGCCAGGACGGTCGTGGTCCCAGAGTTTCCGGCACTCATTGCAATTGTGGCAGCAGCAATGGCGATGATTATCGGTCTGGGAAAGACTGGGAGACGGCGCCTAGGATCAGGACCTCTCTAACAAACGAATCGCGGCGCCAGCTGCGTCCATTTTTCTTTTCGGAAAAGTGGCGTTTCACGCCACTCCGTTCTTCGACTACAAAAGATACAGTTCATGTTCAATCACATTCGCGGGACACGCAAAGATCACAGTCCAGCAAAGATCGATCGCGTACTTTTCTTGACTACAGATGGATCAGATCGTCCACCGGCGAAATGAGTAGCACACCGGTGCTTTCTTCGCCTAACGCCTCTTTCACCGCATCAACAATATCGTCTACTCTGTCAGAATCAACTATGGTCACGACAATTTTTCTTGTGGTATATGCAAGTTCTACGGTTCCCATCCCCCTGCCCGACGTGACTCTCTCTTTGTCTTTTCCGGCCCCTTTCACATCGTAAATTGTTGCTTCGAGCTTTAATCCCCTGAGGGCTGCAATGACAGGGTCCACCTTTTCCGGCTTTACCAGTACTGCCAGCCTCTTCATAGATTTTGACTTTTTGCCCTTGTTGTCTACAGCTTCAAACGGCAATTTCCCCTTGACCATTTGCCGAGGTTTGGTTGTAGCTGTAGAAAAGCATTGTGATTTTTGGCCGAAATAGGAACTTTGGGCGGAATGACCTCCCCGTCCCCCGAAACGGTGAAAGTAGTCTCAACGCGCTTTGATCGAGATTAAAACTCGCTCTCATGGTTTTCTGTATCTGTCAGGACATACTAGGGACTATTACGCCATACGCAGCATAGCTCATCGAGCATTTATGGCTCCAGAGCTGGCTTCCAGAAGGGGTCTTGGAAGCGTAATCACTACCCTCATCATTCTCATAGCGTCAGTAGTCCTGGCGGCGGGCGTCATCTTTTTCGGAGGATCGCTTTTCCAGACCAACACGGAAAACGAAGCGATTCAGGTTTCCAACTCGCACATCTGGGTTTCATCTAACGGATCTTCATCTGTGGCTGGCTTTGTCATTCAGAATACCGGCGGCAAGACAGTGTCGGTTCAAAAGATTTCGATCAGAGGCCAGTCCGTGCCCATCGGCTCTTGGTACTACAACAACAGCGCTTTAGTCGCAACTGCGTCAAACGTCCAGAGAGAGCTGCTGTATGATGATACCCTGGGAACAATCGAAGTTACAGGCGGTGGAGCTCCGGAACAGTTCACTCAGGCGACGGGCCCGATATCGCTCCAACAGGGCCAGGCGATGTTTATGTACCTGGCGAACCCTGCAGGGATAAAGGCAATAGACAGCGGCCTTGCGTTTACTATGAACATCCAGGCAGGCAAGGCAAGCGCTGCGGTAGCTTCGGTAAGCGTAGTCCTGGGCTAGGCGAATCCCGGAATACACCATGCCAATCCACTCAAGATAATCTACATTACGCCGCTTTTATATGGAGGACATTTCGCTTCGAATCTATGACAAATAATCTAGTCCTGCTAGGAGCAGCGGCAGCTGCAGTCCTGCTCTTTGCAATAGTAGGAGGTCCCTCGATCTCCAACACGGCAGCACAACCTGGTGACAGTTCGCAGGGAAACATGAGCGAAGATAAAGGTGACAAGCCATCCTATGTCTATGCACTGAACAAGAAGTTTCTTGACTACGAGAACGGAGTCTTCAAGGTAAGGGCCGGAGATGGCGGTGCCATAGCCCCGCTGACAGCGTTCTTTCCCTCACATGCAGAGATAAAAGTAGGCGAGACGGTTGCGTTCTACAATCCCACTCGCGTGGCCGAGCCTCACACTGTGACTTTCATCATGGACCCCAGCTACTATGCAGATTTTGCGGCGCCATTTGTCATCTCGGGTGCTGCTAATCCTGTTCCAGCAGTGCCAAATTCCAATACCGACCCCGTGGTCATGCCCGGTCCCAACGGAACGAGCATCATCGTCGCGGTAAACGCCAGGTCGATGAGCCCTGTTGTGATCGATTCTGCCGGCAACGCCACATACCTTCCCCTTAACGCCAACTACACCACTGTAGGCGGCGAAAAATACATCAACTCTGGATGGTTCTGGCCAAAAGGCATGGTGCCGCCGGGACTGGCTCCTCTGGAATCATTCAGCGTGACCTTTAACCAGGCCGGGACCTACGACTATATTTGTGTGGTCCATCCGTGGATGGCAGGAGATGTCGTCGTAAGCTAGCGCCATCCCTCTTTTTTTCTTTGAAAGAATTCATGCCAGTCATGACAAAGATGTCTGACGGTTACCTTTACTGCCGCTGCTCAAAGCCCGGATCATTCTTGACGAAATAAATAGAATCGATATAGGCCACTTGCTTTTCATCTTCATTTCCTTTCAGTATTTCAAAAGCAAATGCGTGAGTAACCCTAGAGAGATCCGCATTTTGCAGATCCATCTCGTACGTCTGCCACTGCTCTGTGAGTGTCAGGTCTTTTGACGCAGAGAACCTCATGTCAAGGCTGCTCTGCAAGCTTGAACCGGCGCTTTCCTCCGCCAAGCTTCCTCCCCCGTTGCCAGCTGCATGCGTCACGAGCCGCTCACCGCCTTTCTCTCCCCTCGCTGCAAACACCAGCTTGCCTGCCCCGCCGAGATCCACCGGCTCGCTATTCCAGAATGCGACAGCGGCCCTGCCGCTGGGGCCCGGGGTGTACTCTAGTGCCGTGCAGAAATCGCAGTGATTTTCAGAATCAACGAATTCCTCTTCCATGCGAAAATAGCTGGAACCACCGATCGCATCTCCGCCCCTTTCGCGATACTTGAACACTTCTTTGACGGCCAGCGGAAATTGTGCATCATGCAGCAGCGACTGACCGGTCTGTTTCGACGCGTCAAGGGGAGAAAAAACGCTAGCTAGGACAAGCGAACCTGCTACCACTCCGGCAGCGGCGAGCATCACCGCGATCGACAGCCCCCTTGCTTTCACTGATGTTGAGACAGGAAAAGCAGTATATAACAAGCCCAGATTGATCGGGCAGTTTGTTATTCAGGACGAGGTACATAGCAAATATTCCACATTGCTATTATGCGTCGCCGCAACTACTTTATTGTGCCCGGGATATCTCGCCGCGAGTTCCTAAAGTTGCTAGCTGCAGGGGGAATAGTAGCTATTGGGGGCGCGGCAGGACTGGGCACTTTTTCTTCGAAAAACAAAGTGGCAGCGGCCCAGCCATCAGGCACGTGGTCTGACGGCCCTAAAACCATGAATCACGCAGTCCATCTCGCTCTGCTTCATACGGGTAAAGTCCTGTACGTCGCAGGTTCCGGGTATCATAACCCAAGTGCCAACGGTCCTTACAGGGCCGGGATCTGGGATCCTGCGACTAACAGCCAGAGAGAATACACCATGGACGAGGACCTTTTCTGCGCGGGCCAAGCAGTCCTCCCAAACGGAAACGTCCTGTTCATGGGTGGCACCCTGAAATATCCGTTCCAGACCAAGAACCACCTCTGGTGGGGACTTGACGCCGCCTACGAATTCGATGTCCAGTCCGAATCATTTCTTGAGCGCCCATCGATGGCTCATGGTAGGTGGTACCCGACGGCAGTGGTCCTCGACAGCGGCAAGGTCCAGGTTCTGGAAGGCTATGACGAATACGGCTACCACAACCTTCTCACAGAAGTTTACGACCCTGACACGGAGAGCTGGTCCATATCATACGATCCGAATACCAGCAGGACTTATTGCGTAGGCTGCAGCGCCAAGAGATGTGCCAACATCCCGGGAGCCGGCTCGCCATGCTACGGCGGACCCAACAGAGGTGTAAACCCGGTAGCTGGACTGTATCCGAGGATGCACCTGATGCCCGGCGGCCTTGTGGCAGTCGTCGGGCAAAAGGTAGCGCGCAGGTTCTGGAACCCGGCGACCGGCAAGTGGTACGGCGCGGGAAGCGGCAAGCAGAGAAGCTACGGGACTTCAGTCCTGCTGCCCCTTCAGAACACAACGTCAGAGCGGGGCAAAATCCTGGTATGCGGCGGCTCTGAAAAGACCAGCTATCCGGCACTTGCAACCAGTAGCGCCGAGATCCTGGAGCCAAACGGCTTCAAATTCAGTTCAAGATTCATCGAATCGATGAAATATCAAAGGAGGTACTGCAACTCCGTCCTCCTGCCTACGGGGCAGGTGATTATTTTTGGAGGGACTCGCGAAAACAACGACCTTTCTCTGGCAGTCTACAACCCGGAAATATTCGACCCGCTCACAGAGACATGGTCGGAACTGCCTCCGCATTCCATACCAAGGTTCTACCATTCGGGCGCTATCTTGCTGCTGGACGGGCGGGTCTGGACAGCAGGTTCGTCGTACAGCGCGTCAAAGTACGACTTGCGCACCGAGATATTCAGTCCGGCTTATGTTTCCGAAACACGTCCTGCCATTTCAGGCGCACCAACGGGCGGGAATTACGGAGGCACGATCTCTATCCCGACTCCCGATGCTGCGGATATCTCTGCGGTATCACTCGTAAGAATTTCGAGCACCACTCATCATTACAACACTGACCAGCGGCTCGTATGGCTCCAGATCCGAAGCAAGGGCCCAAGCCAAGTCACGGTCTCGGCGCCTATCAACGGCAGGCTGGCGCCGCCAGGCTACTACATGATCCACGTCCTCAATGAAAGTGGCGTCCCGTCCGCTGGCAGCGTAATCAGGATTTAGACGAGTTTATCGTGCCAACGACATGTTAACGCTCAAATACTGTTAAAGCTTTCATAACCCCAGATGGAGTCACCGGCGACAAGCAAGCTGCAGGACAGCCAGGAAATAATCTACCTTGACTGGAACAACGCCCTTGACATACTGGAAAAGGCCCACCGCTCGGGACTGTTTGTCATAATCATCGGACCAAAGGGGACGGGCAAGACAACGCTTGTCAGGAAATTTGCTTCACAGATGAAAAAGGAGCTGGACTCGGTCAACTTTAGCCTGCGCACAAGGGAATCGCACCTTGTTGGCTCTAGGACTTTGGACAAGGGCGAGATAAGCTTTGTTGAAGGGGTGCTCGTAAAATCCATGCGCAACGGAACGATATTGTATCTGGACGAGGTCAATGCAGCCGAAGCCGACGTGCTCCTGAGGCTTGACGAGGCCCTGGACGACAGGCGCCAGCTCGTCTTGAAGGAAGCGGACGGCCAGGTGGTAAAGGCTGCCGACGACTGGTTCGTTATAGCCACGATAAATCCGCTCTCCCACGTAGGTACAAAGGAGCTGCCGCCGCAGCTCTTGAGCAGGTTCCCGGTCAGGATGAGGCTTGAATATCCTCCCGAAGAGATCGAGCTTGACATCGTAAGGCGCCATGTCGCGGTAGACGAGTCGAGGCTCAAGGATCTAAAGCACGCAATCCAGCTTGCAAAGAACCTGCGCGACGCCGCTGCAGTCGAAGAGCTCTACTACAGCCCGAGCCTGCGCGAGACCATTGCATTTGCAAAGATGCTCAACACCGGCCTGTCGGGGAGGCTTGCCGCCGAAGTCGTTTACGCCAACGCCTATGACCAGTGGGGCCAGGTGGAGTACCAGAAGGTAATGGACATGATAACTTCAATTTTTGGCGACAGGTAATGTCTATCGCCGGAACCCTGATGCGAAATGAGATCCTCCTGGAGATAGCCACATTTCTTGCGCGCAGGTGGTCTGGCAACAACAGAGTCTCGATAGTGTTGGTGCCGGACAAGGCCCCTTCGGCAAAGCCGGACAAGAACCAGATAATCCTCCCACTGCTCAGCTACTTTCCCGGCACCGACTTTCAAAAATACCGCCAGTGGCGCGTGGCACTCTGGTACGAGTCAATGCGGATGTGCTATTCCACCAAGGTGCAGAGCAACGAGCACGCGTACGGCTTTGTGCTAAACACCGTAGAGACAAAGCGGGTAGAGATATTAGGGCTGCGCAAGTGGGAGGGAATGCTGGACGAGATAATTTTTAACGAGGGGATCTCGTGGATGTCGCGCCAGCTGCTCAATTCCATCTATGGCAGGTACAAAATAGCAGAAGCATTTTCGCAGTACTTTTTGACCGGGTACCTGAAGGGCGAGCTGTTCGGGGGCGAGCTTGAAAAGGTCAAGAAGGCGTCCGACTATGCCGGCGAAATAGTTGCCGATGCAGTCGAAAATGGCCGCGGGACAGACTGGATAGAGCAGCACGTGCCAAAGCTCATAAAGATGCTAGAGCTTGACCCGCTGGTTTCGATCCCTGTCCTATCGCCCAGGAGCAGGATGGGCGCGTCGCTTACCCAGAGCGAGCTTTTCAAGCAGGTAGAAAAAGTTGTGCGAATGAGGCACATGAAGCCCGACTTGCAGGAAAAGACAAAGCAGGTCTATGAAGGGCAGGACGTGCTGCACGAGTTTGAGACGCTCGTCAGGGAGAGCAAAAAGACGGAGAACAAGGGCTACGAGAGCCTGGAAAATTTCGGGCTGAGCGTACCGGACAGGATGGATGTGGATGAAACAGTGATCTATGACATAGACCTCATCCAGAAGGTAAAGGCGGCCTTTCGCGAATGGAAGACAGGCTGGGTGGAGAGGCACGAGCAGTCCGGAGACGAGTTTGATGTGGAGAGCTATGTCGAAGCGCTGCCAAAGACTTTTCTGAGCGACTTTAAACTTTCGATAAAGACCAAGGTGGCGATACTGCTCGACCACTCTAGCAGCATAGCCGACGCGGAGCTGGAGTACAAGCAGGCGACCATCGCGCTCTGCGAGGCGCTGAATTACCTGGGGATCAAGTTCGCAGTCTATGCTTTCAGCACCGACAAGCGGCAGGTCAGGTGCTGGGTAGTAAAGCCACCTAACGTAAAGTGGTCCGTGATCAGCGCAAGGAGACTGGCGCAGATAAAGGCGAGCGGCGGCACGCCGCTGGCCGAAGTATACGGGCTGCTGCAGCCGGTCATCAATTCATTTCATCCGGACATTTTTGTAACGCTTACCGACGGCGAGCCTTCGGACTTTGATGCGGTCAAGAGCATGGTGCTCTCGTACAGAAAGTCAGGGATACGAATGGTAGCAATAGGAGTCGGACGCAACCTCAACGACTCTGTCGGAATAGGGCAGAACCTGAAATACCTCCATTTTGAAAAGGCGATCTCTGTAAGCAGATTGCAGGACATGCCAAAGCGCGTGATAAAGCTGCTCCGCAGCGGCTAAAAGGCCAGATCAGGATTATCTTTTTTTACCTTCTCCCAGTCGCTCAGAAATGCGTTGAGCCCCTTGTCGGTGAGCGGGTGCGACATCATCTTGCCCAGAATGTCAGGCGGGAGGGTGACAACGTGGGCCCCTATCTTGCCTGCGTCTATCACATGGAGCGGGTGCCTGACGCTTGCGACAAGAACGTTTGTGCCAAACTGGTAGTTGCGGTAGATCTGAACGATCTCCCTTATCAGCCCCATCCCGTCCTGGCCCGCGTCGTCCAGCCGGCCGATAAACGGGCTCACATACGAAGCGCCTGCCTTTGCAGCCAGAATTGCCTGGTTGGCAGAAAACACCAGAGTCACGTTCGTATCGATGCCGTCAGCCCTGAGCTTTTTGACTGCCTTTAGCCCTTCAGGGATCATGGGTATCTTTACGACGACATTCTGGCCATATTTTTTGAGCCTGTGAGCTTCATCGATCATTTCCTGAAAGGAGGTAGCGACAACTTCAAGGCTCACGGGGCCCTTCACTATCTTTACGATCTGCCGCATGATCTCTGCGGGGTTGCCCTTCTCCTTGGACAGTAGCGTCGGGTTGGTGGTGATGCCGTCCACGAGTCCCATGTCGTTGTATTTCTTTATCGACTCGACATTGGCGGTGTCTAGGAATATCTTCATTTTCTGGCCCTGCTCCTTGCCTCAACAACCGCCTTTGCTATCCCGTCGGCGGTAAGGCCGTACCATTCCATCAGTGTGTCTATTTCTTCATCCCGGGCGGATTCACCAAATTTGTCCTGAACGCCTACGCGCTTTACCGGAACAGGATAAGTGTCAGTCACGACTTCAGACACTGCGCCGCCAAGGCCACCCAGGACATTGTGCTCTTCGGCGGTGGCTATTGCGCCAGTCTCTTTTGCACATTTCGAAATGAGCTCCCTGTCAAGCGGCTTTATCGAAAACATGTCTACGACTCTGCACGAGATCCCCTTTTCCCGAAGCATCCTTGCCGCTTCAAGTGCCCGGGCAGTCAAAAGGCCGCAGGCAATTATCGTCGCGTCAGAGCCTTCTGCTAGAACGTTCCCCCTGCCAAACTGGAACGAGTCAGGGTTGTCCGCGTAAAGCACTTCGCTTGACGGCCTTGCGAGCCTCATGTAGAACGGGCCCGGAGTGGTAACCATTTTCCTGACGACATGCTTTACAGTCGTCGCGTCGGCCGGGATAACTACCTTCATGTTGGGTATGGCCCTCATGCTTGCGATATCTTCGATCTGCTGGTGGGACGCGCCGTCGGGCCCCACAGTGAGGCCGCCGTGAGAAACGACAAGCTTGACATCAAGGTAGGGATAACAAATAGTGTTCCTTATCTGGTCGACGCACCTGCCTGGAATAAAGGCAGCATATGTGCTGGCAAATGCGATCTTGCCGGCTATTGCAAGGCCCGCTGCGACAGAGACTAGGTTGGCCTCTGCGATTCCTACATTGAACATCCTGTCGGGATACTTGTCGCCGAACTTCTTTGTCTTTAGAGAATCGGTGGTGTCGCCGCCAACGCAGACTATACGCATGTCGTCCTTGCCGAGCTCCACAAGGGCATCGCCGTAGGCTCCCCTCATGTCAGCGGTCTTTTTTTCGCTACTTAGCAGCATGGAGCTCTTCCTCTATTCCAAGCTCACTTGCGTATGGAATCAATATATGTTTACGGGCTTTTATCCAGTCAGGCCTGATGCCTATCTGCGTGGAATGTTCCAGTAGGCGGCGCTCGAGCGCTACTCCCGCCTTGTGCCGCAGCTGGATAATCGCGCCGTGTATGTCGCCTCCGCCGTAGACGGCATTGCCGGCGACAAAAATCCTGGCGCCAGAGTCGTATACCTGCTGGAGCGTAGTGGCGTCGATCCCGCCGTCGGCCTCGATGTAGCCTTTGAAGCCGTGCTCGCGCAATTTCTTGTTCAGCGAGACCATCTTCGGCAGCACCTCCGGCATGAACTTTTGCCCGGCAGAGCCCGGGTTGACGGACATTATTATCACGACGTCAAGGTCATGAAGACATGGGTAGAGCCACTCGGGAACGTCGGTTGCGGGGTTGACTGCAATTCCCGGGCTGATGCCGTTAGAAATCAGCCTGCCCTGAATCTCCCGAAACTCGTCACCCGTGCAGGCTTCAGCGTGGACGGTAATGATGTCGCACCTTGCGTCGATGTAATCCTGGATCTGCTCAAGGGGTCGCTCGATCATCAGGTGGGCGTCAAATGGCAGGCTGGTCAGCCGCCTGAGTTTTTTTATCGTGTCGGAAAAGAATGTGGTGTTCGGAACGAACCGGCCGTCCATGACGTCCAGGTGGATCATATCCACCCCTTCGCGCTCGACCTTCCTTATCTTGTCTTCATAATTCTCGCGTTCGCCGGCGATAATAGACGGCGCGATAAGGATCTCGCTTTCGAGCTCTTCGAGGAGGACGGGAGTATGCTTGCGGGGGGGAGCCTTGCCGTGCCACTGCGGGTTGTTTGCCATGTGGCGTATGCCGTTGCCCTTGACAGTATTGGCTACTATCATCACGGGCTTGTCATGGATCTTTTCGGCTCTGTTGAGTGCATCGACCAGCTGCTCTACCCGATGTCCGTCCACTTCAAACACCTGCCAGTTAAAGGCAGCCCACTTGTCTTTGGTAGGATCGAGTGGCATGATGTCTTCTGTAAAGCCGTCCTGCTGGATCCTGTTGCGGTCAAGAACCGCTACCAGATTGTCGAGCTTGAATTTGCCTGCTGCCATCGATGCCTCCCAGATCTGGCCTTCGTTTGACTCGCCATCGCCTATCAATACAAATACGCGGTTTTCCCGGTCGTCTAGCCTGCGCGCCAGTGCTATACCTATTCCCACGGAAAGCCCGATGCCTTCAGAGCCGCCGGAATATTCGACGCCCGGAACGCTGTGATCTTTTTGGCGATCGGAATGTCGTACAGGATGTCCCTGCAGCCTGGAACCAAGCTTTCGCAAGGTCCTGAGTTCTTCGGGAGGAAAATAGCCTGCCATGGCAAGAGTAGAGTAAAAGCCCGGAGCGGAATGGGCCTTTGAATTGATGAAATAGTCCCTATCGTCCCAAGACGGCCTTGACGGGTCATGCCTCATTTTTCTGAAATACAGGGTCCCCATGATCTCGGCCGCGGAAAAGGATGCCCCCGGGTGGCCCGATCCGGCTTCGGCAATGCCCTGGATCGCCCACATTCGGACATCGCGAATCTTTCTCTTGAGGTCGAGGTAGCGCATGTTAAAGCCCATTATATCATATGCTCCGACTGAATAGCAGGATATGAAAAAGCTCCTTTCAGCAAAATAAAAAGATAGCTATGTAATGCAGGGCAAAGAGCCCGAGTTATTGATACATCTCTGGTGAGATTGATAGCCACTATTTGCTGTGAGGTACACGCAGCATCCACGATACTATGGTATCAATTCAGCCGAATCAAGGCTTAATAGATCGGCAGTGGATGTGTACATGTGTCGTCCATCTCCTCGCTCTTTAGCAGGCCGCTCATGATATACGACGACAAATGCTACTCTTGCGCAAAGTTCGCCCACGCTGCAAGTTGGCTTTCGCGGGGGTGGATAAGGACAGCGGGTCACTACTATTCACAGGAGGCGCTGGACGCCAAGAAAATGATATTTCCGGCCGGCTATGACCCGACAAAGATGTTCTGGCTTGTCAACAGGTCAGGTGCGTTTGGCGCGCGATCCGGCCTGCCCCAGGCGGCAAAAGAGATCGTCAGGGGCTGGTTCAAGGGCGCGCATGAATTGCAACAATATCCGGCCGCATGCGAATATTCGGTTGAAGGCATGTCATGCTTTGTGCCGACAAACATCATGAAAAGATTTGTCGGGCTGCTCAGCCACGGCGCGACGTTTCGCTTTCAGGCATGAAACAAAGGAGGAGCTTATCCTTCTTCGGCCAGCTTTTTCACCGGCTCTCCGGAAGGGAGCTTTGCGTCTCTGTCAACTTTGTACTTGAAAATATCCTGATAGTCCATACCTAGGATCACGTTCCTGCCCACAGCTATTATTTTTGATTTCGGAACGTCGAACCTCCAGTCGTAGTGTCCATAAATTACGATCTTGTTCTTTACCTCCTTCATCACGTGGCCTACATGTTCTTCGTCCTGGGTCCTGACTCCCTTGTTGAAGAGCGAATTGGGATACCTGCCCTCGTATGTCGCTAGGTCAACTGCTTCCGGCATCTCGGATCTCTTGGGCTTTGTGTCGGTTGGAAGTGGCTCGTCCCTGCTCACCTTGTATTTTTTTACGATCTCGTGAAAAGGCAGATCAATCAGTACGTTGGCAGCTGCAAACCTGATCTTTGACCTTGGTACATCGTACCTGTCGTCGCCGTGACCAAACACCACTATGGTGTCGTTAGTTTCTCTGACCACATGACCGACATGGGGAGCGTCCAGAGCCTTTACGCCTTTGTTAAAGTATTTGCCAGATGCCATTCCGAATAATCACTTCATTTTCAGACTATTTATAGCTGCTCTTCACTGGATTGTGTCGGCACGGCGGAACTCGAAGTACGGGAAGCACTTTGTCAAGCCGGACACCATCTCTGGTGGAAAAACATCTGGCAAGTCGCGGCCACATTTGCGGGAAAATGCCGCTGGAGCACGAAGGGTTCATTCTATAGTCTTGTACCTATCAAAATTATATACAGCATTTACGATTCTCAGACTGTGTTAAAGAGAAGACTTGGTATCGTCCTTCTATTTGCTGTTATTCTGGCTGCGCCAATCCCAATTCTTACGTTATTTCCGAAAATCGTGAGCGATCTCATCGCCGTCGCAGAAGCATCCGTGTCCGCTAATGAAGTTCACTCGGACTTTAACGGCGACGGATATGAAGATCTGGCGATTGGTGCGCCTGCGGAGAATATTAGTCAGGGTGACAAATCTGGAGCAGGCACAGTGCACGTCCTGTACGGGTCTTCGCCCTCAGGTCTACAGACAGCTTCACCATCTGACCAATTCCTGAATCAAGACATTGGTAACTTGAAAGACGCGGGAGAAAATCACGACGGATATGGTTCTAGTCTAGCAGCCGGCGACTTTGATAGTGATGGTTTTTTTGATCTGGCCATCGGTGTGCCGTCTGAGGATATTTCTACGAACACTGATGCAGGCGCAGTACACGTCGTATACGGGACCTCGTCTGGATTTAATCTGTTTTCATCCAATGATCAGTTCTGGTACCAGAACAGCCCCGGTGTTGAAGACGCCGTGGAGGGAGGTGAGCTATTCGGGTCGTCATTGATTTCCGGAGACTTTAACGGCGATGGGTATCACGATCTGGCGATAGGAGCACCTCTGGAAGGAATTGGGACAACAGCTGGCGCTGGTGCCGTGCACATACTTTATGGCTCCTCTAACGGGCTTCAATCTGCATCTCCTGCGGATCAACTGTGGCACCAGAACAGTGTTGGAGTACAAGATAGCGCTGAAGAGGATCACTTTGGTAGTGCGCTAGCGTCAGGCGACTTCAACAATGATGGGTTTCACGACCTAGCCATTGGGGCACCCTTTGAAAATATTGGAACTGTTGTAAACGGGCCCGGGGCAGTCAATGTTCTCTACGGCTCATCCTCAGGTCTTCAAACCTCTTCCCCTTCTGATCAATTCTGGCACCAGAACATACCCGGCGTGGAAGATTCTGTCGAAAGTGGGGATGGTTTTGGTTCCGCATTGGCAGCTGGTGACTTCAACAATGACGGGTTAAATGACTTGGCGATCGGAGTTCCATCTGAACATGTGAATCAGATCGGCTCTAGTCAGGGTGCGGTAAACGTTCTCTACGGCTCATCCTCAGGTCTTCGGACTTCCTCACCAGCCGACCAATTCTGGCACCAAGATTCTCCAAATGTAGATGACGCTGCTGAAGGTGACAGCGAGACCTTTGGCTCGGCGCTCTCTGTTGGTGATTTCAACGGAGATGATTATGAAGATTTGGCTATTGGAGTGCCAGGAGAATCTGTTGGCACTACACTATATGCAGGTGCAGTGCAAGTACTATACGGTTCTTCCTCTGGTCTGCGCGCTAGTCCAGCTGGAGATAGTACTGGCAGAACTGATCAAATGTGGCACCAGAATAGTCCTGGCGTAGAGGATTTCGCACAGGGAACTGACAATTTTGGCTTGTCTCTCGCTTCCGGTGACTTTAACAGTGATGGCAAAGACGAACTAGCCGTCGGAGTACCCCTCGAAAATATTGGTACTGAATCAGACGGCGGTGCGGTAAACGTTCTCTACGGCTCATCCTCAGGTCTTCAAACCTCTTCCCCTTCTGATCAATTCTGGCACCAGAATAGTCCGGGGATACAGGACTCTCCTGAGGACGGCGACATTTTTGGCGCCGCGCTCTCCAAAGGATAGGCCCTAGTCACCAAGATTATTAGTCTTGTGGCAGTAGAGGATCAAGTAGGGGTCAAGCTGACCTGATGTCCCTCTGATCTTAAATACAATACTGCCGAACCTTTTCACAACATGACTCACCGGGGTCTTAGAATGATTCTCGTTTCAGCAGCCCTTGTGGCTACAACTCTCCCTTCTCTTGCGTCCTTTCCAGGCATTGTGGCACAGATATCGGCCGTGGCAGAGTCGTCTGCAGCTAGCTCGAGCGATATTCGTTCAGATTTTAATGGTGACGGGTATGAAGATCTGGCGATCTCTGCACCCGAGGAAGATATTGGCTCTACAAAAAATGCAGGTGTCGTCCATATATTATATGGTTCTTCCTCTGGCCTTCAGATTACATCCCCGGCTGACCAGCTGTGGTCTCAAGATAGCCCCGGTGTGGAGGATGTGGCCGAGGAGGGTGACCGATTTGGAATGTCTTTGGCAGCTGGCGACTTCAACGACGATGGATTTGATGACTTGGCTACAGGTGCTCCTTGGGAAAATTCCGCCACAAGGAATAATCCTGGCGTGGTGAATGTTCTGTACGGTTCTGCGTCAGGCCTTCAAGCGAGCGCGCCGGCTGACCAGCTGTGGTCTCAGGACAGCCCCGGCGTGGAGGATACCGGCCAATTTAACGACTTTTTTGGTGGGTCCGTCGCTGCGAGTGACTTTAATGGTGACGGGTTTGACGACTTGGCAGTAGGGGTGGATCACGAATCTGTGGGGAGTATATCCGGCGCCGGCGCAACTCACATATTGTACGGCTCCTCCCTTGGCCTTCAGACATCTTCTCCCGTTGATCAGTATTGGACGCAGAACAGCCCCGGCGTCAGTGATGCCGCTGAAGCGGGAGATACTTTTGGGGGCACATTGGCGGGCGGCGATTTTAACAATGATGGATACGCAGATTTGGCGATTGGAGGCTCGGGGTCCAATATCCTCGGCAACTTAGGTATCGGAGCGGGCGCGGAAAGCGTTGGCACTGTCACTTTTGCTGGCGCGGTGAATATTCTGTACGGTTCTGCGTCCGGCCTTCGGGCATCTGCATCAGGCACAACCCCTGACGATCAATTCTGGCACCAGAACAGTCCTGGCGTGGATGACGTTGTGGAGGAACGCGACTTTTTCGGTTCTTCTCTTGCTATAGGCGATTTCAATGGGGATGCGTTCGAAGATTTGGCAATTGGCGTATTCGAGGAAGATATCGGTGGGATAGGGCGTGGAGGCGCAGTCCACGTGCTTTATGGTTCTTCGGTGGGACTTCGGACAAGCTCACCAGCAGACCAATTCTGGAACCAGAACAGTCCTGGCGTGGAGGGGGCAGTTGAGAACTTTGATTCCTTTGGTGCTTCCACTGGCACAGGCGATTTCAACAACGATGGATTTGACGATTTGGCAATTGGCGCGCCAAGAGGATATACCTCGAGCCCAACCTGGCCCGGCGAAGCTAATGTTCTGTACGGTTCATCTTCCGGTTTGCAAACTTCGTCGCCTTCTGATCAGCTCTGGACGCAGGATAGCCCAAGCGTCGAGGATACGGCCGAAAATCACGACGACTTCGGCTCTTTCGTGACTGCAGGTGATTTCAATGGGGATGGTCATGCCGATTTGGCTATTGCAGCAGTAACTGAAGCTGTTGGGACCAAGCCTGAAGCAGGGGCGGTCAATGTATTGTACGGCTCGTCGGCATTTGGCCTCCAAACCTCATCCCCTGTCGATCAGTTTTGGAATCAGGACACGCCGGGCGTGGAGGAAAACGCCGTCGGATACGATCTCTTCGGCTACTCTCTTGGCTAGTCTCATTATGGCCCAGGAATAGAGGGTTGGGCGATCTTTCCCTGAACAACTTAATGCTTGTAGCGCGATTCAAAACTAGAATCCAATTCCAAGACCGCTAACCGCATGCAGATCGACGGACTCATGCAAATTAGAGCGTTCGAAAGTTAAAATAAAGTTGTCTGCTTTCCCTTTACGTCATGGTGCAGGTAAAGGTTGAAAAGGCCAGAATCGACCAAAAGCAAACTGCGCTTCTGGCCATCGGAGTCTTTGAAGGCGAGCAGGATTTTTCCCAGTCAAAGGAGCTCGACCCTGTCGTTCTTGCATCCATCAAGGAATCCCTAGACACCAAAGAATTCCGGGGAACTTTTGGGTCGAGCATGATGGTCTATACGCTGGGCAAGGGTCCGATGAAAAAAGTCATGCTTCTCGGGCTGGGCAAGCGCGAAAAATTTTCAGACGAAGGCGCGAGAATTTCCGCGGGCAAGGCGGCGCAAAAAGCCAAGGAGCTCGGTGTAAAAGAATTCTCTGTCCTGCAATTCTCCAACCTTGACGAAGGGCTTGTCGAAGCCATGACAGAGGGAGTCGCCCTTGCACTCTATTCCTTTGACAGATACAAGGCCAAGGACGCGGCAAAGGACCCGCAGACAAAAGTGGACGAAGTCACTATCCTGATAAATTCCGATTCCCAGAAATTCCAAACAGTAGCCGAGAGGGCGGCGCTAATAGTCGACGCTGTCAACTTTGCGCGGGACATCGGCAACCTCCCTCCAAACGACTGCGCTCCGGCGCAGCTGGCGAGCATCGCAACGTCGCTTGCACAGGAATACGGAATGAAATCTAGAGTCATCGATCGATACGAGCTCGAGAACATGGGCATGGCAGGGATCGTTGCAGTGGGAAAAGGCAGCAACAACCCGCCCAAGCTGATAATCCTGGAATACAACGGCGCCTCTGCCGGCGATCAGCAACAAAAACCGTACCTGCTGGTGGGCAAAGCTGTTACCTTTGACACCGGTGGGATTTCAATAAAGCCCGGCGAAAAGATGGATGAAATGAAGTTTGACAAGTGCGGTGGATGCACGGTGCTTGCCGTCATGCGCGCTGCGGCTTCGATGAAGCTGGCAGTAAACATTGTTGCTATCGTTCCGTCGGTCGAGAACATGCCATCATCCACTTCGTACCGCCCCGGGGATATCATAAAGATGTACAACGGCAAGACCGTCGAGGTCCTCAACACCGATGCCGAAGGGCGTATGATACTGGCCGACGCGCTTTCATATGGAATAGCCACTTATTCTCCACGCGCCGTAGTCGATCTTGCGACGCTTACAGGCGCTGCCATAATAGCCCTTGGCTCAAACGTGGCTGCAATAGTAGGTAGCAACAAGCAGCTGACGGATCGGCTGCGCAAGCTCGCAGACAAGACGGGCGAAAAGATGTGGGAGCTCCCTCTGTACGAGGAATTCCACGAGCAGATCAAGAGCACCTTTGCCGACATAAAAAATATTGGAGGCAGGCCGGGCGGCGCAATCACCGCGGCGGCATTTCTTTCCAACTTTGTCGATGGGGTGCCTTGGGTGCACATGGACATTGCCGGCACGGCGTGGACGCAGGAAGGGACGTTTGAGCGAAGCTACAATCCAAAGGGCGCGACCGGCTTTGGCGTCCGCACTCTCGTCAAGCTGTTAATGGAGGACGAAAAGCCGACGCAGCAGTGATATAATGTCTGGCTTTCAGCTGAGCGCGCTTGTGGATGCCCTTGAGGACCAGGGCTTTAGCTGCCGGATAGGCAGCATGGAACTTGACATCCACCCGGCAAAGAGACCGTACTTTGAGCGCTGGCTCTCAAACAGGGAAGGCTTTGTGAGGATGCTCAGCGGCAACTTGGATCACGTCGGAATCGAAGATGTTGTCCGGATGGGCCCCTTTTACAACGTCTACTGCCTTGTAGAGAACGACTCTGTCATTGACTCAGACGACAATTCACACAAGCTCCTGGACGCCGGGCCGTACTATGAACTGTTTGAAGGGAGGGTGGCCAGCATGGGCTGGAGCGGAGGAATCCTCGCGGACATACTGGCAAAGGACGTGGTTCTCTCGGAAGAATTTTCAAAAGGCATAATGAAAGAAGAAGTGAAAAAGATAACCGTCAAGGCCTCGAACTATTGCTGCGTTATCGAGACTCGGACATGGGACGCTGCGGGGCTGGCCCGCGCGTTCAAGGTGCTGGACCGCATCGCGCTTGATGTCAGGCGACTGATAAAGTCGATTCACCTTGGAGAAAATGTCGGAGGATAAAAGGTGCCAGCACTGCTGCTTCCCGACCGCTCACGCAGGTCAGTAACACAGCAGCGACGGCAGGTTTGACTTCCGGGTTCGGAATGGGACCGGGTCGCACCCTGCCGCTATGACCGGCTTGTCCTCACATTTCCTCAAGGGGGTAATTTAACCTTGCTGAAAATGACACCGGTGGTCATGCAAGCGTTCGTTCCAATTCAGTCAAAACACTGCTCTTCCTTGCTTTGCGCCAGAAATTGTGTGATCTCGGTATCGTTTATTTGACCAAAATCGTCGCTTGAATCAAAGGGCGACGAGCAATAAAGTGAGATTTGCCATGCCTCCAGATTCGCGTGCATGAAAACACTAAGAAAGAGAAGCGGTTCGGTACGATCTTCGAACGTTACTGCGTTTGTGATGTTGGTTCTACTAACACTATAGCTAACTTCAATTTCTGATCCTCTGTGAACTCCCGCTGTTGCTTCCGGGTACTTTACAAGGAATGCCTTTACCTCCGGTAAAGCGTTCGCTCTATCCAATATTTCGTTGTCAGATGTAAATGGCGCTGGCGTGTCAGAAAACGATAGTAGAACGGTACCGAAAATGATAATGGCACCTACGGTACCAAAGCCCGCAAACATGGCAACGTCCTTTCTCTTCAAGGAGCTACTTAAGACGAGTCACCGCCTTAAATTCTCATGTTCCTCAACCATCATTTACCAAAAATCTCTGGCAAAAGATGTGAATAGACCAATTCCTGTCACATCAATTTGAGATTGCATAAACAGATATGCTGCCCGAGATCAATTGTTCTTAGCTTAACAGGTATTATTTATATTTCCAGAAACTGGCGTGCAGATGTTCAAGATATTCGGTCTCATTGGAGTTGGAATACTGCTGGCCGCTTCTGGGCTGTACGTTCTCAGCGTAGTGGGGCTTCCGACGATCATTTTGCCAAACGTCAACTGGGCAATGGTCGGGCTTGTCATGCTGGTTGGGGGCGTCGCCTCGTTCGGAACCGCATTCGTGGTATCCAGAATGAACTGAACTCCCTCATATCCGCCGTTGTACCTACGGATCACTACGTTCGGTATCTATATAACGCATTAATGCAAAAATTACATGTAATTGGGCAATTCTGAAGCAGAAAATACTCATCGCGTCGCTGTACTCGACGAGGAACTTTGCCAGCCAAGAAAGTGCGGCCTAGAGTGCATCGTCTACTGCCCAGTGAACAAAACCGGCGGCGAATGCATAATCCAGCGGCCTGAGGATGGCAAGGCTGTGATATCCGAAGACCTGTGCACTGGCTGCGGAATCTGCATCAAGAAATGCCCCTTTGACGCCATAGTCATAGTCAACCTGGCAAAAGAGCTTGCTGAAGAAAAGCTCCACCAGTACGGCATCAACTCTTTCCGGTTCTACCGACTCCCGGCTCCACGCAAAGGCGCGGTGGTCGGCCTGGTGGGTCGGAACGGCATGGGCAAGTCGACAATAGTCAATATCCTTTCGGGAAACCTAAAGCCCAACCTGGGCAAGTACGATCAGGACGATGTCCCGTGGAACGACGTTCTGAAATATTTCCAGGGAACAGAACTGAAATCACATTTCGAAAAAATAGCCGATGGCAACATGCGGGCAAGCATCAAGCCGCAGCTGGTCTACATGGTCCCCAAGGCCTTCAAGGGCACATCGAGGGAACTGCTGAAAAAATATGACGAGCGCAAAGTTGTTGACAGGCTGGTCCCGCAGCTTGGCCTGGAGAACGTACTTGATCGCGACATTGCGCAGCTGAGCGGAGGCGAGCTGCAGAGGCTGGCAGTAGCAGTGGCTGCTGCAAAGGATGCGGAATACTACTTTTTTGACGAGCCCTCTTCCTACAATGACGTCTACCAGAGGCTTGCTGTTGGCAAAGTGATGAGGGAGCTTGCCGAGCAGGGCAAGAGCGTGATGGTGGTGGAACACGACATGACTCTTCTTGATTACCTCTCTGATTACGTTCACATCATCTATGGCGAGCCCGGGGCGTACGGCATTGTCTCGACGCTTCAGAGCACAAAGGTCGGGATCAACAGTTTTCTCGAAGGGTTCCTTGCTGCAGAAAACGTCAGGTTCCGGGACAAGGCGTTCAAGTTCGACGTGGCGTCGTCCATAGATGACGCCATCCTGGATGTCCCGGCAGCAAGCTACTCTGACCTGACAAAGTCGTTTCCTTCTTTCGGCCTGACGGTAGCTGCGGGCAGAGTCAGAAAGGGGGAAATAGTGGGCATCGTGGGGGCCAACGCGCTGGGCAAGACAACATTCATGAGGATGCTTGCCGGAGTGGACAAGCCGGATTCCGGGACAATCGATGTCGGCGCGAAAATATCCTACAAGCCGCAGTACCTCAACCAGGACTATGACGGCGACGTGCGCTCACTAATGTACGCAGCGTACCAGAGCCCGATAGAAGGATCCCCAATTGAAGAGCAGATAATCATGCCAATGGGCGTCAAAAAGCTGTATGAAAAGAACGTAAAGAACCTGAGCGGAGGAGAGCTTCAAAAAGTTGCGGTCACCGCTTCACTTTTGCGGCAGGCAGATATCTACGCGCTTGACGAGCCGTCCGCATTTCTGGATGCCGAAGACAGGATCGCCGTTGCAAAATTCCTGCAGCGCTTTGTCAGGGCGCAGGGCAAGTCGGCCATTGTCATAGACCACGACATGCAGCTGATAGACCTCGTGGCCGATACTCTCGTGATATTTGAGGGCAGGCCCGCACTAGAGGGCTCTGCAACGGCGCCGATGCGCAAGGAAGACGGCATGAACCGGTTCCTCAAGGCGCTTTCGATCACCTACCGGCGCGACGAAACTTCCGGCAGGCCCCGGGTCAACAAGGAAGGGGGCAGGCTTGACAGGGAGCAAAAGGACTCGGGCAACTACTATTATGCAAAAAGATCGTAAATGCCACACATGCTAAAGCAGGTCCTGAGTTCCATTCTTTCGCCGGAGGAAACTGCCCAGGTATACTCTGCCTTTGACCAGATAGGCGACATTGTAATTATCAAGATCCCAGACGAACTGGCGGCCAAAAAGGCAGTTATCGCAAGGGCGATACTTCACAACATCAAGACAGCAAAGTCGGTCTTTGCACAGGCCTCGCCTGTCAGGGGAGAGTTTCGGGTCCGGGACCTGGAATTTCTTGCAGGCGAGAACCGCACCATTACAGAGTACAGGGAGCATGCGTGCAGGTTCAAAGTCGATGTCGCCAGGACCTATTTCTCACCCCGGCTTTCGACAGAGCGGTTGCGCATAGCCCGGATGGTGAATGACGATGAAATAATTGTCAACATGTTCGCCGGCGTCGGCACCTATTCGGTGGTCATCGCCAGGACCAACAGGACATGCAGGGTATACAGCATAGACTCCAACCTTGCAGCAAGCGAGCTTGACGCGGTTAACGCGAAATTGAACAAAGTGCAGGACAGGATCGTCACGATTCATGGCGACGCAGCAAAAGTGATAGAGGGCCGGCTCGCTGCAACGGCAGACAGGGTGCTGATGCCCCTTCCGGAAAAGGCAAAGGAATTTGTTGATTCCGCGGTCCTTGCAATCAGAGAACGCGGAACGATACATTACTTTGCGCATGTCAAGGCTGATGGCAAAAAGGCATGCCAGGATCTTGGTTTGAAAGATGCGCAGGAAGCCTTTGCGAAATACCGCCACAAGGTCACGGGAGTCAGGGTGGTTAGGGAAGTGGGACCCAGGATATACCAGATAGTCGCTGATGTCTCGGTCAGCCGCTAGGCTTCTCCTCTTCGCTCCTAGGGGCTGTCAACATAGTATAGCCTATCCACCCGAGGACCGTCAGCAGAACGGCGACTGCCCCAAGGACGGTCAGCTGGATTATTATCATGCTGTATTCAGAGCCGAGAACGAAATAAGCGTAGGCAATGAATGCCACGATAGAGATCACAAGAAGGGCCGCGCCAATGCCCCTGTTGCCCCTTCGCTTTACATTCATTACGAAAATGGCGTTTGCCGCAACTTAATAATCTTTTTAGTTCAGTTCAAGCGCCATCAGGTAGGCGTCCTCGCCGTCCCTGTAGTACGAACGCAGCCTCGACTTGGTCTCAAAACCAAGCCGCTCGTACATCTTTACAGCTCCCGTGTTGCTCACCCTCACTTCAAGGTATATCTCGTCGCTCTTTTTGTGCATCGAGCCGTTGATCCCTTCGAGCATCAGCGCCTTGCCAAGGCCCTTGTTCCTGTGCTCCTCAAGGACTGCAACAGAAACCACGTGGCCCTTTTTCACAAAGCCCAGCTTGCGAAAGTTAGAGAAGCCAAACTCTATTTTGCACATGATATAGCCAATTATCTTGCCGTCATGCTCTGCTACAATGAACGCCTCCGGGAGCTCCCTGAGGATGGACTCGAAGAAATAATCCGAGTAGTGCTCTGGCAGGGCTGCCATGTTTATGTCTATTACCATGGGGAGGTCCTGTTCCTCGCAACGGCGGATGACATAGTCGCCCACCTTTCGCAGAGCGGTTTGCAACATTATTCTAGAGATAAAAACATGTTATTTAACCTTGGGTCAGGCGCACTCATATGTGCCGATCATGTCATGACCGGGGATATGCTTTAAATCTGATTGTCGCCAATTCGAAAGTGCAGTGGCCAGTATTCTGAGCGGCGACTTTTCCCGCGCAATTCCCATCGTATCGTCGCTCTTTACGGTAAAACACTTCCAGCTACATCCAAAGCAAGATTATGTCCAGATCCTGATTGCCGAATCCGAAATTAAGGACAAGTTCCCACGCCTACTCGAGGAGCTCGGCAAGATTGGTATGCAGGCTACCGCAAAGCGATCCGAATATTTCAGGTGGCTGATGCCGACCCTGAGGTCGGTCAGGGAGTCAATGGGAGACGGCGTCGTGCTTGGGTTGTACAAGGTTCCCAGTCGCAAGCCAAGACCGGGCTACAAGAGGTTCATTCCACTGGGCCTCTTTTTGCTCACCATAACCGTAGTTTTCATCGACGGCATGTTCAGGTCAAACCTGTCATTTGGTGAAGTACAGCCGCAGGATCCGGTCCTGCTGGCGGCAATCTATACAGTTTCGCTTATCGGGATCCTGGGAGTGCATGAGGCCGGTCACCTACTCGCTAACAGAAATTACGGCGTCAAGGCGTCGTGGCCATACTTTATCCCCGGCTTCCCTTCGATTATCCCAACCCTTGGGGCGCTAATAGTCCTCAGGGCCAGCATGCCCAACCGAAATGTGGTGTTTGACGTTGGGATCGCAGGTCCGATAGCAGGCCTGATAGTAACGGTGATCGTTTCCATGTATGGCTCTTCGATATCTACCCTGATCAGCGTCGAAGAAGCGGAACAGCTATTTGACCAAGAGTTGCTGGCTCCGCTTCCGTTTGGCGAGAGTGTTCTGATGATTGCCACGCTGCACCTAACTGGCATGGTGGTGGAGGACACTGTGCTGGTTGCTTCGCCGGTGCTATTTGCAGCATGGCTGGGGTTTCTGATCACTTTTCTCAATCTGATGCCGGCGTGGCAGCTCGATGGAGGCCACATTGCACGGTCCGCGCTCGGAGTTCGCCCACACAGGATCCTGACTTATGTCAGCATTGCGATACTTTTCATCCTCGGATTTTTCCCCATGGCGCTCTTGGTGCTGTTCTTTAGCATGAGGGCTCCAGAAAGCAGCCCCCTCGACGATGTCACGCCCCTCTCGCGCAGGCGCAAGGCGCTGTTTTTTGTTGCGCTTGGAATGGCTGTTATCTGCGCGCCAATTCCGAATTCGTTCACACCCTGGGGCGCAGGATTGTAATGTCGGCGTCTGAAAGCACTATAGCCCTGTAACTCTTGCCTATCTTTTCTGGCAGTTTTTCCATGATGTCTTTCATCCCCGCATAAGTTGAGAAACCCAGCTTTGTCCTAGAGTAGTAGTGCGGCAGCGTGGACACGAGCCCGAGTTCGCATCTCTGCCTTAGCTCCTGGATATAGAGCAAATGTTCCAACCCGTTGATATACGCCATCTGCCCAATCTCTTCAGGCTTGAGCCTGCCTTCAATGAATTGCTGCAGGGCCCCGCCGCCGACCCCGTCCCGGTTTTCGGCGACCAGAATAGCCGTGCCCCCGTCCTTTACAATGTGAACGGCGTTCCACAGAGAATTTAGCGAGCTTGCCAGAGTGGAATGGATGCCGGCCTCGCCGCTTGCACTCAGAATCGCGCACTTTGCCGGGTCTGCGTCAATGACTGATATCGACTTTAGCTGCGAGACTGCCTTGCCAAACGCTTCCGCTATCGTGCCGGTGTGCACGCCTGCAATGCCAGAGCTGTTGGCTACCAGCTCGATGCAGGTGCCCGGTATTGCAGCGGAAGACGAGACAGCGGCCTTTAGCGGCTCGCCTTCCTCGCCCGGCGATGGGATGTTGTCCCGCCTTGACCTGAATGCTTCGCCCATCTGTTCCGGGAGAAAGTTGCGCAGTAAAGTAGTCGCGCCGCCTGCATAGCCGAAAAGCGGATCGTACGCAACTGTTGATACGACAAGATCGCTCTGGAATTTCTTGATCCTATCCTGGAGCGACTGGTAGTCCACGCGGTTTATCGATACCGCTTCGCCGCCTGCTGTTGCGGTAAGGTTGCTCCTCAATGCGCCTGCCATTTTCGCAGGCACGTCCACCGTAACACCAAAACCCTTTGCGCCGGCTGCTTCTGCTATTATTGCCACTGCCCTGGCGGCGGCTTTGGATGGTGACAGCGCCAGGACAAGCATGTTGTCGGTTAGCGGCACGGAGGTGATCGCGGCCCTTACCTCTTCTTCGGGCAGTGGCTGGAAATTAGACGAGACCTGGCTTGCAAGATTTTCAAATTTGATGTCAAGCACTACTTCGGTCGTGCCGTACCTGAGCCAAATCTCTGGCATCAAGCTGTGGAATAATAACAAAAGATAAAAATGAATCTCTGGTACGATCAAGCGTTTGCCAGCTGACTTTACTCTAGAATTTTCGTCGTTCCTGCTAAAGAGCAATGCGCTGCGGTTCGGCGCGTTTACCCTTGCAAGCGGGAAGTCGAGCCCGTACTACATTGACCTCCGCCTGCTGCCCAGCTTTCCAAAGCATTTTCATCTGACAATCGACGCCCTGAAAAACGCAGTGGCTGAGAAAGTATCCTCTAAATTTGATGCCTTTGCCTCCGTACCAACCTCGGGGCTTGTCTTTGGATCCGCTCTTGCCTATGAAATGGAAAAGCCCTTTGTCTACGTTCGCAAAGAGTCCAAGGGCCATGGAACAAGCAAGCTGATAGAAGGGCATCTGCCCTCGGGCGGCAGGGTGGTAATAGTTGACGACGTCGCGACCACCGGCACTTCTGTCAGCCACGCTGTTGAAGTAATACGGGCAAATGGAGGCATTGTCGAGGACGTCGTGGCGCTTGTGAACCGGATGGAGGGGGCCGAGGACCGGCTGAAAAAGCTGAACGTGAGGCTCACCGCGGTCGCTACCGTCAACGACATCGCAAGCTCGCTTCATACCGCCGGGCTTATCGACGACAATACCCTAGAGTCGGTGATGAAGCAGATGGCGACAACAGGGGAATACGAAGCAGACTAGCCCTCGTAGATCATCAGGTTCTTTTCTTCAAGCAGCGTGTGGAGGTTGTGGACGGCGCGGTAGACTTCGCTCTCTTTCTTGGCGCCGGTGCACACCAGCTTGCCGCTTGCAAAGAGCAGGATTACCGTCTTTGGATCAAGCATCCTGTGAATCAGGCCCGGGAACTGCTCCGGCTCGTACATGCTCCTTGGCAGGACCCTTGCGGCAAGCTCCAGGTGTATCTTGCCTCCAAGGCTTGCGGACGCGACAATATTTTGGATCTCTATTTCTGGCTCGTGCTCCAGTGGTATGCCGCCTTTTTTCAGCTTTAATACCACGTTCTTTACAGCCTGAATCGCCATTTTTTCCGACTTGGCCCCCGTGCAGACCATCTTGCCGGAGCTAAAGATCAGAGTCGCGGTCTTGGGCGACCGCAGCCTGAACACAAGGCCCGGGAATTGATCGGGGTGGTACTCGACATCGGGGAAAATCTGGGTTATCAGGTTAAGGTTAACCTTCTGGTTGACCGTTGCAGAAGCCACCACGTTTTCAATGCTAACGATAGGCTTGGTCTGCGGCATGCCCGAACCGCTTTATATAGGCGCTATATATATACCTGCTTGCTGAGGCGCTGAAGCGCCGTTGGAACAGCTCTTTCATTCTCCGATCACTTTTACCAGCACGCGCTTTGGCCGGCGACCATCGAACTCGCCATAGAATATCTGTTCCCAGGGACCAAAGTCGAGCTTGCCCCCGGTGACCGCAACAACCACCTCGCGGCCCATAACCTGCCTCTTCAGGTGGGCATCGGCATTGTCCTCGCCGGTGCGGTTGTGCTGATAGCTTTTCGGAGAATAGGGCGCAAGTCCTTCAAGCCAGCTGTCAAAGTCCTTGTGGAGGCCGCTCTCGTCGTCGTTGATAAACACGCTTGCCGATATGTGCATGGCGTTTACAAGGCAGATCCCATCCCTCACGCCGCTTTCCCTGACAATC
>DATBMW010000091.1:0-8130 GCA_036554645.1 Nitrososphaera sp. | reverse complement strand
CCGTCCAGATTGACATCTACCGTGACCGACGTTTCCTTTGTGATTCTCTGTACTCTTGCCTTCCTGACAGCTGCCATTATGAATAATTTACAATGCTCCCCGTACTTTATTTAAGTTAAGAGGGAAACCCGAAGGAGGTGGTTCGTTCTTTCAAAGTGGACCAAGCACGGCAGTAGATTGCTGCAGAAATCATGATCGAGCTTCAAGTGTCCGTGTCAGCTGGTTTATGCTTGCGATTGCTGCGACGCCCTCATTTCTGAACCCAGCAGCAATCTTTTTCGGTTCCACACTGTAGCCGTAAATGCCTACAAAGTCTATCCTCACATCCAACTCTTTTTCCGCGCGCCTTGCCATCAGGAGATCTTCTGCAGAGTCGCCGGCGTAGGCTGCCGTTTTTGCGTCCATTGCTTCCATCGCGTGCTTTATTGCAAAAATGTTCGGCTTTGCGTATTCTCTCTTTTCATCCTCTAGGAACACGCTGGCACCAAGATCAAAATACTTCATTACAGGTCCAAGCGAATAATCGGCGGCAACTCTGCTCCTTCCGGAAACTATCGCGAGCTTGCCGCAGAACATCATGTGAAGTCGCTTCATGGTTTGTCCGCTGACCACCAGCCTGTCATTTTTGATGAGAGGCCTGCCTCTCGAGTATTTTGGCTCAAGACTATTCTGCTTTCGGAATAGCTCGGGCCCGTAGAACAGCTCATCAAATACGCGCGCTAGCACGCTGTCTTTGACTGGCGCAGGGTATGCCAGCTTGCGCTTCCACTTTTCGATGCCAAAGCTGGCAAGAAATTTCTCTACGGAAGTGATGCCCGTCTCGTCGGCACTTTCTGCCACCCTGGCAAGAAACCTCCTACCGGCCACAACATTTTTCTGAGGATTTGCCAGCATTGCAAGGATAATTGCATAGGATGTATCGGTGTCGTTGTTGAAGCCGCCTGTTTGCCTGAACCTGAGTATGACTTTGTCGGTCACTAGCCCGCGAAATGACCTGCCAGACAGCCTGAAGAGCATGAACTCTACCGTTTTTTTTATTGCCGAATTGTAGGACTTGCGGATATCCACCAGAACGCCGTCGATATCAAAAAGCGCGCAATCGTACATTACGGGAGCGCACCTTCGACGCATTGAAGGAACCTGTCGTTCATCTCCGGCGTGCCAATAGTGACTCTCATGCATCCCCTGTGTCCTGAAACCGTGCCGAGCTGCTTTACAACAATTCCAGCGCCGTCCAGTGCCCTTGAAATTGTCCCGGTATTCCTGCCTGTCTCGATAAAGAGAAAGTTTGCCTCTGACCTAAAGGTCCTGATCCCCATCAAGCCGGATAGCCGCTCCATTACCCTGCCCCTTTCATGTCGCACTTTGTCGATAGTCTTTTTGACCTGCTCAGCTCGCCCAAGAACTCCGGATGCAATTGCAAGCGAAAGCACGCTTATTGGGTACGGTGACTGGATGGTCGACCTAAAGACCTTGGCAAACTGCCTGCTTGCTACCATGTAGCCAACCCTTGCTCCTGCCAGGCCAAACGCCTTCGATAACGTACGGAGTACTATCAAGTTGCTGCGCCTGGCAGCGTCTCTTGACAATGAATAATCTGCAAAGTCCACATATGCCTCATCAACAAGGACGAGCTTTCCATCGAGCGAATCAACAATGTCAATTATCACTTGTCTGCCAAACTGATTTCCCGTCGGGTTATTGGGGGAGCAAATGTATACCAGGTCAGAACTTTTTGCGCTTCTCACAAACTCTCTGGTGGACAGCTCGAAATTTCTCGAAAGTGGGACCGAGTTTACCTTGATGCCGTGCAGCTCGCAGCGATTCACAAAATAAGAGAATGTGGGTGTGAATACTGTCGCGCGCTTGCCGCCAACGGTTGAAAGCAATAGCTCTATGATCTGGTCCGAGCCGCTGCCAGCTGCGATACACTCCTCTTCGATCCCGGTGTACTGACTAAGCTGGCTGTAGAGCTGGTCAAGCTCATCAAGAGGATACTCCCTGAGATCAACCTTTGCTGCCGCTTCCTGCGCAACGCTTCTGATGAAATCGGCGTCCAACGCAAAGTTTTCGTTGGAGTCGAGCTTTATCGCGCCTTGAACCTTTTCTGGCCTGATATAACTATCCAGCTTGCTTATCCTTCTTATGCTTCCTTCAAGCCAGCCCTTCTTCTTCACTTTTGATCCATCCTGGCCTTCACCGCTTCATAGTGGTTGAGCAGACCCTCAGCGCCTGCCATTTCCCTGACAGCCTGATCCACTTTTTTCAGGCCCGCCCTTGACGCTTTTACTTTGTTCACTATCTTTACAAAGTCAAGGACAGAAAGGGATCCGCGCGATTTGCCAAATCCCAGCGTGGGCAGCACGTGGTTTGAGCCCAGGCAGTAGTCGCTTGCAGACGATGGTGTGCTCTCCCCGATAAGCACAAGGCCTGCAGTGTCGATTTTCTTTGCGATTCGATCCGCTTTCTTGCTTATTATCTCTAGGTGCTCTGGAGCAAATTCGTTTACAAATGCGATGCAGGTAGATTCGTCCCTGCAAACAGCGATGAACCCATTCTGTTCCAGGCTTGATCTTACAATATCTGACCGGGTTATCCTTTCAGTCACAGACTTTACCTCCGACTGGACCTGCGCCGCCAGTTTTTCCGATGCCGTCACCAGGCCGCAGACGGTATCGACACTGTGCTCTGCCTGAGAGACAAGGTCGATTGCGACCAGGCGGGGGCTTGCCGCTGCATCGGCAAATATCACGAGCTCTGTCGGTCCGGCTACCATATCTGTCGATACGCTCCTTGACGCCGCCACTTTGGCGGCGGTAACAAAACTCCCGCCTGGGCCGACTATCTTGCTGACCGGCTTGACAGACTGCGTGCCGTACGCAAGCGCAGCTATGCCGTGTGCTCCACCCACCTTGTAGAATTCGTCCACCCCGCACATGTCCGCGGCAACCAAGGTCAGGGGATCGATTGTCCCGTCCTTTCTTGGAGGCGATATCGCGACAATTCTTTTCACGCCGGCCAGCTTGGCCGGCACGGTACACATGACGGCGGTGCTTGGGTAGCGTGCCTTGCCTCCCGGAATGTAGCAGCCCACGCTTGAGACCGGCTTTACCTGGCGATCAATTCTGACGCCTTCAAATGACAGTGAAATCCGCTTCAGCCGCTTTAACAGGGCAAGCTCGCTCTTTGCAAGCCTGTCCTTCATCAGTTTGATCGCCCTCTGCTGTTCCTTGCTGACCTGGGAATACGCACTATCCAGTTCCTCCCTTGTTACTCTGAGCGAGTTTATTCTTGCTCCGTCGAACTTTGCGGTGTAATCCAGAAGGGCCGAGTCGCCGTTGTCTGCCACCGCCTTCATTATCGTTCTTGCTTCTTCAATGAGCGAGTCTGAAAGAATGCCTTGCGCCCTGCGCAACACGGCCGCGGCAGCAGCGGGGTCGGCTACGCTAATTACCTTCATGCCTCAGGAGTATCCGTCCAGGTTTACCTCGTCAAGCGGGAGTATCTGCTTGGGCTCTAGCACGACGAGCCCCTGGGCAAGCCTTCTCATCTTGGGGACTATTCTGATGAACTCGTTCTTGTCGATGACTGTATTGACGCCGTACCATCCGTCCTCCGAAAGAGGGCTGATGGTTGGCCGCTTTAGCGCCGGGAGTTCCTTCAAGAGCTTTGGAAGATTCTCCTTCTTTACATTTACGAAAATGTGCAGCTTTTTGCGGCCCTCCACCACTCCCTTGAGCAGCGCTACCATGTCGGCTATCTTTTCCCTCTTTGCAGCGTCCTTCAGTGCTTTCTTGTTTGCAACAAGCACCGCGGTGGATTCGGCCACCCAGTCTATGATCTTTAGGTTGTTCTGGGCAAGCGTCGTGCCAGTCTCTGTGATGTCGAAAATGGCGTCCACGTCTTCAGGAGGCTTGGCCTCAGTCGCACCAAAAGACAGGAATATTTCGACTTTCTTGTTTTCTCCTACCCGAAGCCATGGAGTTATTATCATTGGATCCGATGAGCCAAAGTGTTTCTTGTAGGAAGGGCTCGCCTTAAAGTGGGCCGACGTAGTGGTAAGGTACTCTGAAGAGATCCTAAGAGTCCTGCCCTTCTTTGCAAAATCGCCGATCATTTCGTCTAGGTTATTGTATGGAAAGCCGGCTGGAACGGCAATTACCTGCTTGACGCGTCCTATCTCCAGATCCAGCAATACCTGCACGTCTGCCTTGGCCTCAAGGATCCAGTCCCTGCCGGTTATTCCCACGTCATAAAAGCCCTCCTGGACATAAGTAGGAATTTCCTGCGGCCTCAGTATCTTTGTGTCGATCTCGGGATCGCCCAGCTTGACCCTGTACGTCCTGCCGCGGCCGCTGACGGTCTGCCAGGCCTGCTCGAGGAGCTTGAATGTTACTTCCTCAATGCTGCCCTTTGGGACTGCGAATTTTACAGTAGGCATTTGCTGAAAGACAGGTGAGCAAAGCGCGCTTCTGGATATATGTTTATGCGGAAAATGCGCCGCACAAAAGCCTTTCATCTGGAAGGACGGGCTGAATTCAGCTGTAATTATGACTCTTGCGCGAGTGCAGCTTCATGTGTCCCTTTTGAATGCCCTCTGAGGCGAGCGCCCTTATCGCGGCAAGATTCTGTGCAAGCCCTGCCGAGGCCATCGCCATTGCAAGATCCTTCGCACTTTTCGCTCCCAGTATTTTTAGAGCGAGTTTGGCAGTCGGGTGCGCGGATGTTATTCCCCCGACGATCCCGACAGCAAGTGGCATCTCCAACTCGCCTGCCAGGTCTCCTCTCCTCGTCTCGCGCCACTTTGTAAGGGACCTGTAGGTGCCATCTCTGGCTGCGTAGGCATGAGCTCCGGCCTCGATAGCCCTGAAATCCTGACCCGTGGCAAGAGCGACGGCATCGATCCCGTTCATCACGCCTTTGTTGTGGGTCACTGCTCGATAGACGTCTGAATGCGCCAGCGCATAAGCATACATTATTCGCCTTACGATTTCTCTGCCACCAAGTTCTTCCCTGTCAAACACTGCCCTGCACCTGACCATCCTTCTTGTGGCGTAGTTGGAAAGGATCTTGAGCACGACCTCGCCACCTGCAATCTCTTCAACCTTTGGACCTACGATCTCGCACATCGTATTTATCGCGTTCGCGCCCATGGCGTCCTTTGTGTCAATGGCGAGCTCGACGATTACCATGTCGCCCATCTTGTTCGGGCTGCTGTCGCGTATCTTCCGCACCTGCATGTCGGTGGCGACTACCGATCTACTCTTTGAATTGGCAAGGTCCAGAATCTGTTTCTTGTTCCTGCGGATCTTTGCCATGGCAACTTTAGAGTTTGCGACGCCGACCAGTTGCACCTGCCCGATCATGACCGATTCGTCGGCCTGAGCAGTAAAGCCACCGTTAATCCTCGCTATCTTGGCCGCCTTGCTGACAGCCGCAATGACTGACGGCTCTTCGGTTGCCATCGGAACAAGGTGTTCGCTGCCGTTTATCACAAAGTTGGTGGCAATTCCCATCGGTATCGACATTACGCCTATCGCATTTTCTACCATCCTGTCGGCGTCCTCAAATGAAAGAGGTTTCAGGCCGGATTCGAAGTCTTCCTGCAACGCCGCCGAACTTTTCACATGCTGGAGCCGCTCGGTCCTGCTCATCTCGTAGAATTTCTTTTCCGCCATTGCCCGGCGATCGTGCTATGGCTTCACTACTCTTAAAATCTTGTCATCGCCGGCGCCGGCTATGGCTCTTCCATCCCTGTTGCTTGTGGCGACGTAGAGCGACCCGTCTGGTGCTTCGATGACGTCGCGAATCCTGCCAAAACCTGTCAGAATGTTGCTTTCGGTGCCCGATGCCAGATCCACGAGCCGGAGGTGCTGGGCCTTTAGAGTCGCAACAAGGGATGCGTTCTGGTACCCCAGCGTGTCAGATGCCGCAAACGCCATGCCTGCCGGAGCTATTGCCGGGTTAAAGCACGCCACTGGCTTTTCAAACTGCTCGGCATCACATTCTTCAGCAGGCCAGCCGTAGTTGCCACCGGGCTTTATGAGATTGATTTCGTCGTTTCCTTCCTGTCCGTGCTCGGTTGCATACAGCTGCTCTGTCACGGGATGCCACGCAAGCCCCTGGATGTTCCTGTGACCGTATGAATAAACGGCCGAACCCTCGAAGGGATTGTCCTCTGGAATGCTCCCATCGGGGGATATCCGCAGAATCTTGCCTGCAAGCGACCGGGCACTCTGCGCCAGGTCCGGCTGCCTCGCGTCGCCTGTTGCAATGTAAAGCATGCCGTCAGGTCCAAATTTTATTCTGCCGCCGTCATTTCTGTCTGCCGCAGGTATGCCATCTAGTATCACTTCTGACTCGATGATCTTGTTGTCGCGCTCTGTCAGCATCAGCACTTTGTTAAGGATCGACGACCCGTTAGAGTACGAATGATATACATACAGCCTGTGATTGGTCTCAAAGTCCGGATGAAGCGCAAGCCCGAGAAGCCCGGATTCGCCCATCTGCTCTGCGTTGATGTAGGCAGCAGGCTCTGGCAGCAGCTTGCCATCCGAATCTATAACCCTTATCCTGCCTGCCCGCTCGGTGAAGAACAGCCTGCCGTCCTCTGCCAGGTCTACGGCCCAAGGGACTTCCAGATTCTCTGCAAGTACCTGTATCCCTGAACCGGTGCTGTTAGAGCCTCCTGTTCCCGGGCCGGGCTCCGGTATCGGAAGGGTTGTCCCCGAAGGCGTATAGAGAATTGTTGCGACTGCGGCGGCTACTGCCGCGGCTATCGCCACTACAACAAGCCGCCGCTCCTTCTCCATTGAACCAGTGTGGGCAACGAAAGCGTTATAATCGCTATGATCTTGCAGTTCGAAGGTTTATAATAATCTAAGTACTGACAAATCCCGAGCATTGAAAGTTTCTGAAATAATGGTATCCGATGTCCTTACGCTTGATGCGGAAGACGCGATCGCAAAGGCTTTCAGCCTCATGGAAAGCCGCTCGATAAGCCAGATACCCGTCGTTGACAGGGATGGAAGGTACGCGGGCATGATCTTTGCAAAACAGTTACTGGCGTCTACCGCGCAGCCCTCTTCAAAGCTAAAGAGCTTTATCGTGAACACGGCCGCCCTGACCCTTGACACTGACGTGGAAAAGGCTGCGCAGCTGATAATCAGCACAGGTACCAGGGCACTTCCGGTCGTGGATAAGGGCAAACTCGCCGGCATCGTGAGCGAGACTGACCTTGTGCAGACCGCGGACTTTGGGCATGCCGTGGTGGACGAGGTCATGTCCGGCGCGATCGTGATAGAAGAGGACACTTCGCTGGCTGATGCCATATCAAAGATGAGGCGCTACAATATTTCCCGGCTCCCCGTGATAAACACAAAAGGGATTCTCCGCGGGGTGTTGAATATCCTCGACGTTGGCAGGATAATAGGGGCTGTTCCCCGCGAGCGTACGAGCAGGTCTGCCGGGATCTCGGGAGAAACAACCGGCATCAGAGACGTCAGGGTCAAAGAGCTGATGCGGAGGGCGGTCTCTGCAGAGAGGGGAACTCGCCTGAATGCGCTTGTGGAGAACTTTAGGAGAAATGAAGAGGTGATCGTCGTGGGCGATGGCAGGCCGATGGGAATCGTCACTCCAAAGGATGCGCTGGAACTCATTCTCCCAAAAAGGAGCGCCGGGCCTGCAATCCACATGGCGCACCTGGAAGACGGCCAGGACAGGGTAGAAATCCAGGAGCAGCTCCAGCGGTTTTTGAAAAAGATCCAGGGCAAGCTGGGCGATGTGCAATCAGTCGTTGTATACGTGGACAAGCACAAGACGCGCAAGTACTCGCTTCGCACCCGGCTCATAACGACGCGGGGCGTAATTGATGCCAAGGCCGTGGGATACGACCCGCTGTCTGCTTCAAAGGAACTTATAGCCAAGCTTGACCGCAGGATAAAGTCGGAGCACAGCCAGCAGGTCAAGGCAAGGCAGCATCGGGAATCGGGCAGAAGGATGTAAATGGCGCGGATGAGGAGATTTGAACTCCTGATCGCCCGAGGGCGAATCGGCTCACCGGCCAGAAACTGACAGACTCAAGGCCGACGCATTATTGTGTTCTCGAAAGAAGACCACTCTGCCACATCC
>DATBMW010000080.1:0-2745 GCA_036554645.1 Nitrososphaera sp. | reverse complement strand
CGAAGCATGTCATAGGTCAGCTTGAACCTGGGATCGGAGTTGAGTAGGCTCTGGATATAGCTGTCCTTGTGCCAGCAGTAATACGCGCCTGCTCTCTTGTCGACGAAAACTTCACCCCTGCTCACTACTTCCTCCAGTACTGCATCAATTTCTCCGAATTCCTTGCGAAGATCGGTCTTTTTTATTCCAGCCGACCCAGCAGAAAGGATCTTCTTGATGACAAGTCTTTCCTCCGCGGTCATGAGGTAGACCTTCAAAATTGTTATTTAAGTTCCCACGTGATGGCTTGCTTGTTATCTTGTAAACAATGTTACACTTGCAGCCCCTTGGCAGTACCCAAAGGGTTAATACTGCTACGCGTGGACATTTTCACGGGATGATGATTGCTCTGTCTGCTTCTCGTGATGAAAGAACTAGGGTATCTGACCTGACACTGTTTTGGCTCGTTGCTCCAGTCTAGCCTTTGCCATGCTGTTGGCCCTCCTCATGGCCGCAAAGATGGCGATTATCACCGCAACCCAGATGGCACTTGTGACAACGTTTCCAAAGCTTATGTACATGTAGGGGATTGCCTCGACCAGGTTAGTCTCAATGCCGTCCGCTGACCTGTGCATGTCCATCATGGCGATGTTGTAAGAAGCACTATGGGGTCCCATCGACTCTAGCGCTTCAGCGCGGACGAGCATGTCATCCAGCGCTGACTGAATAAGAACAAAGTCGGTCCTGATAGTAGGAAAGAGCCATACCGGGTTACCTTCTTTTGGCAGCAGCGCCTTGGTCAATCCAACATACTCTGCGAACTGCTCTGGAGTCTGAGCGCTTTGCGCCCGGATAATGAATCCCATCGCCTGGTTGGCAGGGAATAGAGTTGTGTAGTAACCGTAGTAGCCTACTACCGCTCCAAGGAGTAGAAACGAAATTACCCCTGTCAAGAGTATTCTCTGATTCACTGCAGTTCTTGCGGACAAACGATGATTACTGTCGCTTGCTATTTCTGTGATGCCAGAAGCCCTCTCTGTCCGGGATGTCGTAATTGTAGGTTCAAGGGTTCCTACCTTTCCAAGCCCGGGTTTTCGTTTCTTTCGGAATGTGGAATGAGCGATACTGAGGTACGCGACGTAAATGAATCCGACTGTCGGCACCGCGACCATCGGGGCAAAGATGGGGTTTCCGGAAAACACCGAAACGAAAACCGCAATAATGCCGTAGATAGCAAAGAATATTTCCAAAAGTGTGGTCTTTGTAAAGGGTAGGACGTATTCTTTGTTCTTCCAGTTGTCGCTTTTTTTCACTATTCCAAACTTTGGAGTCCTAAGGAATTCGTTCTTTTTACCCACGATTGCGTCAAAGACCGCGACAGTATTGTTGACGGTTATACCTGCTGCGAAAAAGTTAAGGAAAAAGAACTGCCAGGCTTTCTTTTTCCACTTGCCCTTCCATGTTCTGCTTATTACGGCCAGATAGCCTCCAGGCCCCAGTCCAACATACGTGCTCAGGATGAGAAGAGGGGCCCAGCTCTCGGTATACAATTTAAAGTCCATTGCCAGAAGCATCGGGAAGATCAAGAATTGTGCGAGGAACAGCGGATTCAGGATGTGCCGAGTCATGTGGATAAAGGACTGCGCCTTGGTGTCAACTGGGACCTTTCTCTGGAGGAACAGGTCACCCAAAAGCTTCATCGCCACCTGCATTGATCCTTTGGCCCAGCGGAACTGTTGCCTCTTGGCGGCATTCATCTGCACCGGCAACTCCGCGTCGACCACGATATCGTCGAGAAAGAGTGATTTCCAGCCTCTCATGTGGGCACGATAGCTGAGGTCCATATCCTCCACCAAAGTACTGGTGTGCCAGCCACCCGCGTCTTCGATGCAGGATTTTCTCCAGACGCCGGCGGTGCCGTTGAAATTCATGAAAAAGTGGGTGAAGCTCTTTGCCTTTTGCTCGACCAGAAAATGAAGATCGAGGGAAACCGCTTCAGCACTGGTCAGGGTGGAAAAGTCCTCGTTAATGTGACCCCACTTGCACTGGACGAACCCTATTTTTGGATCGCTGAAATATTTTATCAGGTGTTTCAGAAAGTGGGCTGGCGGGATAAAGTCGGCGTCAAATATTGCGACAAATTCGCCCTTTGCTTCCCGGAGTCCGGCCTTCAGCGCGCCCGCCTTGTAGCCCGACCTGTCAATCCTGCGAACGTGCACGATGTCAAAGCCTTTGAACCGGTACTCCTCCACAATGGATCTTATCAGGTCGACTGTATCGTCGTCAGAGTCGTCCAGCACCTGGATCTCGAGTCTGTCTTTTGGATAGTCGATATTGCACACTGCGTCTATCAACCGTCTTGCGACGTACTTTTCATTGTAAAGTGGCAGCTGCATCGTCACTCTGGGCAGGCTCGCTGGAAGCTCTGTGTGCCGCCGCCTCTTCCGTTCGTACGCTGTGTTGTTGCGCGACATGTATGCAAGGTAGTAAAAGTTAAGGGAGTAGATCAGAATTACCCAGGAGATCATTAGAAAGATCGCGTAGAGAAATGCTCCTGGTCCATACAATTTCTATCGATTCTCGCTTGAGCGGTGTAGGGTTCTTTTCTATTTATAGCTACGTTCCTAGCCCTTCTGGAATATCTTTACCGCCTGCGGAGGACAGACGTTTTCACATGCCATGCAGAATATGCAGTCCTTCTCCCTTATCATAAACGCCTTTTTCTCCGAAGCTGGATGCCCCGGAGTCTCTAGCCATTCATACACG
>DATBMW010000026.1:0-6643 GCA_036554645.1 Nitrososphaera sp. | reverse complement strand
GGCAATATCCTTCAAATAGTCAGAAACGATTCCTGAAAGGGCGGATGATGCATATCGTGGCACGATTGACGGAATATTTGGCACCCGGATAAAGATATTGCCAAAATAGTCCACTTGCGCCGGATTCATTATGCTTCCTGTACTTCCAGGCGAGTAGTTTCCAGAGTGATCGAGATACGGAAAATTGCCGCCTTGGTCAACCGACACGTCAATTATTATCTTTTTGCGCGACTCGGAAACTTCTTTTAGTGTTTTTTCGTCCACCATTCTGTCGGCTTTTTCTCTGTCGTACGTCGCCCCTATGATGATATGCGCGCTGCGCAGGATATCGTGCTCGGCAGACGCCACTACGGAGGATCGGGAAAGGTTCAACTCTGAAAGAAACTTTCTGCGAGCATCCCTTTTCTCTATGATGGTAACCTTGGCCCCGAGAGCCGAGCAGACCTTGGCTGCCATTTCTCCGACGGTTCCTCCTCCAAAAATAACTGTCATTTTGTCCTGAATGGATAGAGTACGCCTCAAGTCGCCGTTCACTGATCCATTGTTCATTATCTGATCGAAACCGTCGATGAACCTTGTACGCACTTCATCAGAACCAGCCTTGAGCCTGACCGACTTGTCATGTCTGAATGCAAAATTGTGGATAAAGCCGGCCCATATGCCTGCGACTGCGCCCGCTATCCTGCTCATTGGCATCAGCAGCGGTGTCTGGCCGTTCTGGTCAACCACCTTTTCAAAAGAGATGAATGTCGCCCTGGATTTCACTGCCGCGTCGGTCAGCTCCCTGTCAGATTCAAAGTGGTTGAAGCCAAATATGGTATGGCGTGGCCGAAGGAATTCGTGCTCCCGCTTGCCTACCTGGATCTCTTTTACCTTGGCGACCAGGTCCGATCCCGCGTAAAGATCGGCCGCCGAGTCGGCCAGCTGTGCGCCGGCTGTTGTGTATTCCTCGTCAGCAAACCCGCTCCTGTCGCCCGCGTGCGACTCGACAATGACCTTTGTGCCGGACATGACAAGAGAAGAGACTGAACGAGGGGTAAGCGCCACTCTGTTTTCATAATCTTTCATCTCTTTTGGAACGCCGATAATCAATATTACAGCACCTAGGTGGCGCAATTAGGTATTATTAGCTTATCCGGGTCAGCGAATGCAGCTTGCGATTTCGCTGCGCGATCCAAAAGTAGCAGCTGCCTCAGGAAGGTGCCTTGCGATCGCCTTGGATGCGGACTCTACAAAGAGCTCTACCGGGTCGTGCTTTCTGATGAGCTTGAAGAACTTGTTGTCGTGCGAATGCAGCTTGTCAAAGTAGAGCTCGGAACTCTCTTCAATTATCATGTCGGCATCCCGACAGGAAATCCCGTTTTTCCTAAGGTGCTGTTCCAGCTTGCCAGCACAGCGCGCAAAATGAATGGAATGGGCTTCCGAATCCTCTGCCACAGCCAGTCACTGCATCCGGAAGGCTAATGCGCAAACATGCTATTTAATATTTCAGCCACGAACCATTTTGCCAAAGTTTTTTAAGACTGTGGGCACTATACTGGCATATGAGCGAAAAGAAAACCAGTTCGCCTTTCGCACCCTCGGAGATGCTTTCGGTCCCGTTCGTCGTCGGAAGGGCAGGATTTGAGATGGCCTTGACGGCAGCAGTTTCAGTTGCAAGAATGGCGCAGATAGGCTTCCAGTCCGCAGATACCGGGATTGCGAAATACATCGAGCTGACAGAGCAAGAGCTGAAGAAAGGCCAGCGGCGCGAGAGCGTAAAAGTGGAATAGGTCAGGCAGCCTTTCTGAGGTTGACGTTGTAGGCCAGGCCGAACCGATGGGCTTCGTCCCTTGCGTGCTGGAGGACCTTCAAGCCGATGTTGCTTTTTGGCAGGAGCAGCGGCTCCCTCATTCCCTGCCTGTATATCTCTTCATTTTCTTTAGCAAGGCCGATGCATGGGACATCGGAAATCCCGAGGCCGCGAAGTGAAGCAATCGCAGCACCCAGTTGGCCGCGGCCTCCATCTATTACGATAAGGTCCGGCATCTTGCCATCCATTGAAGAGTACCTGCGGCGGACGAGTTCTCCAATCATGGCAAAGTCGTTCTGACCGACGACCGTGGCTATCCTGAATTTCCTGTAGGAAGACTTGTCCGGTCTTCCTCCTGTGAACCTGCAGCATGCACCGACGGCTATGGAGGTGCCCAGGTTCGAAACATCAAAGCAGTCTATTACCTGCGGCATGACGTGCAAGCCAAGGCTGTTCTTTAGCTCCACTACCGCGGGGGCGTATCCGCGCTCGACATACATTGACAGGTTGCGAGTTATCAGGTCCACAAGCTGGCGCTTCTCGCCCGTCTTTCCTGCCAAAATAATTTTCACCTTGTGGCCAGCCATCTTTTGAAGGGACATCTCTAGAACCCGCCTGTCGTCAGGTTCTTCGTTCACATAGATTATTCTTGGCACAATGGGAACAGAAGTGTAATACTGCAAAAGAAACGAGGAAAGCGAGTTGTCGCCCACAAGGTCAAACTCGAACTTTTTTCTGTCGCTAATGACCCCGCGTGTCCTGCGGAGGGTCATGACATGGGCGACGCCCTTTGCATGGTCTTTTAGAATCCCCACATATTCTTCGTCAGGATTCTTGTTCACCGCCTTTTCCATCTTTTGCCTGGTTCCGAGGTTGCTCAGCCTGTATAGGGTATCTCGAATCGCCTTTGCCCGCTCGTAATCGGCCAGTTCCGATGCGTGCTTCATTTCCAGCTGCATTTCCTGTGCAAACTTTTCAATGGAGCTTTTTCCTTCAAGTATCTCTTTGAGGGACGCGACGCCGGTCATGTATTGATCCCTTGTCACGTTGTTAATGCACGGCGCGTCGCAGTTCTTGATAAAGTACTGGAGGCATGGCGACTTGGGCAGCCTGTTGCAGATCCGAATCTTGAAGAGCTTGCGCAAGAGTCCTATGGTCAGGTACTTTGAACTGCCTCTGACAAATGGCCCGTAGACCCTTCCCTTTGGCCCGATGAACTGGCCTGCCCTGTTCCGGCGGGCCACCATCAAACGCGGAAACGGTTCGTCAGTCACCTTCAGGTAAGTGTAGCGCTGCTGGTCCTTCAGCTCAATGTTGAAAACCGGCCTGTACCGCTTGATCAGATTTGACTCCAAAAGGAACGCTTCGATTTCATTGTCCGTAACAACAAAGTCCAGATCTGCTATCCTGCTCACCAGCCTGCCTGTCTTCCATTCGATGTGAGGGTCGTGTTTTCCAAAATAGGAAGTGACGCGCTTGCGGAGGTTGCGGGCCTTGCCGATGTAGATTATCTTGCCTTCGGAGTCTTTCATCAGGTAGACGCCAGGTTCATCGGGGATCCTCCTTTCTTTCAGCGGCGGGACAAGGGTCACTGTCGAGGCGTGCCCCTTTCAACGATCCTCTGGTCGACTATTAGCTTTGGCTTTAGGTACCTGGCGGTGTGGCTTGACTGGCTCTCTGCAATTGCTTCCGGAGTCCCTTCCGCAACCACGCTCCCGCCGGAATCTCCTCCCTCCGGCCCCAGGTCTACTATCCAGTCTGCCGAAGCAATCACGTCAAGGTTGTGCTCTATTACAATGATGCTGTTTCCGAGGTCTACCAGCCTCTTCAGCACATTTAGCAGCTTGCTCACGTCAGCAAAATGGAGGCCTGTAGTGGGCTCGTCCAGTATGTAGACGGTCCTGCCCGTGTCGCGCCTGGAAAGTTCCGCCGCAAGCTTGATCCTCTGGGCCTCGCCGCCTGACATTGTCGTGGCAGGCTGGCCCAGCCTCAGGTATCCAAGCCCGACGTCGCTGAGCGTCTGCAATTTTCTTGCAATTGAAGATACGTTGGAAAAGAATTCCAGGGCCTCTTCGATAGTGAGATCCAGCACGTCAGATACCGTCTTGCCTTTGTACTTTATCAGAAGGGTTTCAGAATTGTATCGCTTGCCCTTGCACTCGTCGCACGTCACATAGACATCCGGGAGGAACTGCATCTCTATCTTTTTTACGCCGCCGCCCTCGCACGCTTCGCACCTTCCTTCCGAAACATTGAATGAAAACCTGCCGGGGCGATAGCCCATTTCCCTTGCCTGCTGCGTCTTTGAAAACAGCTCCCTTATTGGCGTAAACGCGTTGACATATGTAGCGGCATTAGAGCGCGGAGTTCTACCTATGGGAGACTGGTCTATGCCTATTACCTTGTCTATTCTCTCCAATCCGGATATCCTGCTGTGCCTCCCAGCTCTTTGCTTTGCGCCGTGCAGCTGCGAGGCAAGCGCGCGGAACAATATGTCATTTACCAGAGTCGACTTGCCAGATCCTGAAACCCCGGTGACGACTGTCATGCAGCCAAGGGGGAACCCGACATCAATTGATTTCAGGTTGTTCTCTTTTGCGCCGTGCACCGTCAGCCAGCCGCCTGCCCTGCGCCTCTCGTGCCGGTGCGTCACTATGCTGTCTCCCCTCAGAAATGATCCGGTGATCGAGTGGGAATTTTGCACGATTTCATCCAGCACGCCGCTTGCGACGATTTCTCCGCCATGTATGCCGGCACCGGGGCCAATGTCTATTATCCAGTCGGAATTTCGGATGACTTCCTCGTCATGCTCGACTACGATGAGGGTGTTGTCCAGGTCGCGGAGCTTTTTCAGGGTGTCTATCAGCCGCGAGTTGTCCCTCTGGTGAAGCCCTATCGTGGGCTCGTCAAGGACATAGAGGACACCTGTCAGGTTGGACCCTATCTGGGTCGCAAGCCTGATCCTCTGCGATTCTCCGCCGGAAAGAGTAGCTGCCATCCTGTTCAGAGTAAGGTAGTTGAGCCCCACATTGCGCAGGAATTCAAGCCTGGAGACAATCTCCTTCAGAATCGTCCTGGCGATGTGCCTCTCTGTGTCCGTTAGCGCTATTGCCTGGAAGAACCTGTAGCAGTCATCTATAGACTTGTCGCAGACTTCCATTATCGAGATCCCTTGGACCTTGACGGCGAGCGCTTCTGCACGTAGGCGTCTGCCGTTGCAAGTCTCGCACGGGCGCTCGCGCATGAACTGCATCAGGTCCTCGCGTTTTGACTCTGATTCTGTCTCTTTGTAGGTCCGCTCCAAGTTGGGGATGACTCCTTCAAAAGATCCCTTGTACTCCCACCTGCTTTCAGAATATCTTGATTCGTACTTGTAGTGGATCCTCTGGTCTGTTCCATAGAGTATCACGCCAAGCTGGTCCTGCTTCATCTTGGAGATGGGAGTGGCAAGGTCGAACCCGAACTTTCTGCCCACGTCCCGGAGCATGGCAGACCGAAAGGTCGCGAAATGGCCGCTCCATGGAACTATGGCCCCGTCAAGAATACTCTTTGACCTGTCGGGGATTATCAGTTCCGGGTCAAACTCGATCCTTATCCCAAGGCCGTTGCACTCCCTGCAGGCGCCAAAAGGCGAGTTGAACGAAAAGGTGCGGGGCTCCATCTCTCCCAGAGAGATGTTGCAGTGGGGGCAGGCGTTCTTTTGTGAATACATAGAGTCCTTCCCTTCTACTGAAATTACCACGGTCCCACTGCCCACTTTCAGGGCCGACTGTATCGAATCAAATAGCCGGCTCTTTTCCTCGGCTGATGGCTTTAGCCTGTCGACCACGACTTCAATGGTATGCTTTTTCTGCTTGTCCAACCTCGGGTACTGGCGCTCCTCATCGTCCAGCTTCGTTAGCTCGCCGTCCAGCCTTATTCTGGAAAAGCCTTGCTGCCTGAGCTCGTCGAACAGTTTTTCATAGGTTCCCTTTTTCGCCGAGACCACGGGTCCGAGGATCACGGCATTCTTGCCTGCAGAACTTTTCAGCACGGACTCGGTTATAGAGTCGGCGGACTGGCTGGCTATTTTTCTGCCGCATTTTGGGCAGTGAGGAACGCCTATCCTGGCAAAGAGGAGTCGGAGGTAATCATAAATCTCTGTCACGGTGCCGACAGTCGAGCGCGGGTTCTTGCTTGTCGTCTTTTGCTGGATGGATATCGCCGGGGAAAGCCCGTCTATCGAGTCCACGTCGGGCTTGTCCATCAACTCGAGGAACTGCCTTGCATAGGCCGAAAGGGACTCCACATAGCGCCTCTGGCCCTCTGCATAAATGGTGTCAAACGCAAGTGTCGACTTGCCAGATCCGGAAAGGCCCGTGATGACTACAAGCCTGTTCTTTGGAATCTCTACGTTTACGTTCTTTAGGTTGTGCTGCCTTGCCCCGCGAATTATTATCTTGTCGTGCATCAGGACACCTCCGAGTACGCCGGCTCGCCCAGCGCCTTTCTTATCTTGGCCAGCTTTTCCCGAAACATTATCGCCTTTTCAAACTCGAGCTCTTCTGCAAACCTTTTCATCGTCGCCTCTGTTTCGACGGCAAGCCTGACAAGGTCCTGTCTTGTCATAGACTTTGTTTCGACGGCCACGTCGTCTGCCAGTTCTTTGACGGCTTCCGGCACCGGCTTTACAATGGACTTTGGAGTGATTTGATTTTCCAAGTTGAACTCTACTTGCTTTCTGCGCCTGCGTTCCGTCTCGTCCATGGCCTGCTTCATGGACGCGGTTATGTTGTCTGAATAGAGGATCACCTTGCCGTCGATGTTGCGGGCCGCCCTTCCAAAGGTCTGGATGAGCGAAGTCGCGTTGCG
>DATBMW010000009.1:0-5407 GCA_036554645.1 Nitrososphaera sp. | reverse complement strand
GTAGCCGCAGCACGGGCACCACAGCCCATCCCACTTTATGAATATCTCGCATATCTGGCACCTCTTTTGGCCGCTAGCGTACCTGCCAGAGCCAACCGGCTTTTGGGCCTTGTGACGAACGCATATTCCTTTACATGTCATTTTCTTCTATCTCCGGTAACAACCTACTAATGCGCCTGCCAGAGATTGCCGCGCAAAGCTTAGCGAGTTTACTTACCTGCTCTTATTACACACAATATCTATTTAAGATTTGTACAAATATTTTATTCACGAAAGCGAAGTATTGTCAGAATTTGTATATTTCATGCAAAAATATTATCCAAAATTCCCAAACTGGGGCCTCTATAGTTACAATTGTGATGCTGTTTTTCTAATGAGGCTATAGAAATCACCTTTGGCCCTTTCTGCAGGCAGTTCTACGCTAGAGCCAGTGCTGGATCTTTAGGAAATCGTCTATTGGCTCCTTCTTTAACAGCTTTATCAATGCGAGAGCCTGCGGGACCGACAGCATCGGCTTTGCAAAATGATTATCAGTGGCAATTCTTGGGCACGCAACCTGAACGAAGGCGTCTATTCCACGAAAGTTCTGAACTCGATCCTCAGTGATATCGGTAAGTGCGATCATCTGCACCTTTCTGCCGAGTCGCTCAAATTCTTTCCTGAGCTCAAGTGCCCGCACGTGAGCAAATTGTCCCTCCTTGAGTCCTATTATGATTCCAATTTTCTCCGCGTCAAGTGCCTTGTAAATAGAGAGTATGGCTCTTTTCTGAAGCCCCTGGGCGAATTCGTTTACTTGGCTGAATTCCTCAAAATACGGGTCGAGCATGAACGTTGGTTTTTCCGTCGACATCGCAATGCTCGCGGAATGAAACATGCTTTGGCCGAGGAAGACGTATGCATCGACCTGCTTTTGGAGGCTGTATGCCGGGTAGAACTCGCAGCCAAACACCTGTGCGTCGCGCAGCTGTCCCTTGCCCCTTCCGATTACAACTTCAAGTCCGTGTTCTTCAAATATCTTCTTGACTTCTTGTACCCTATGAAGGTGCTGGCTGTCGGTAAGAAGCGAAATAGACTTGTACCTGCCTGCCAGCCCCTGTGCGCACTTGCGCGCAACCGACTCGAAGCTGATGTCATCAAAAGCCGCGATCATGAACACCTTGTCACCAAACGATTCCATTGCAATGCTATGGCCGATGTTGAATAATATGTCGGCGCCCAGCATCTCCGCTGCGTGCGTATTTAGATCGCATGACCCCCAGCACGCATCGCCTATGACGTAGGCCTGGATACCGAATCTTTCTGTCACATTGTCTGCTGCGACCTGAATCTTTGGTATCAACCCTTCGGGCCCATTAAGCGCCACAGACCGGGGATTCCTCTGCTCTATTATCTGAAAAATCCTCTCCTCGTCTATCTTTATCGTCATTGGCTGATCTCCCGTGGTCTGCTGATTCTTATCGCAAATTTCGGACACACAGCCTCACATCCAAAGCAATAGATGCAATCACGCTCCCGTTCTGGAAGCGCCTTTCTCTCCGCACCCGACCCATACCAGTCAAAAACGTTAACCGGGCACACTTCTATGCACGCACCGTCCCCGATGCACAAATCAAAGTCCACTGCCACTTCTGTGCCATATATCCCGTAGCCACCAATAGCTTCTTTCCAGATCTTTAGATTCCCGTATTCGGAGGGCGTCCTGTTGCTCTGGAAGTCTGGGTCAATGCGCACGATTCTTACATGACAGAGGGAAAATCATCCAAATTTAAGCATAAGCCAACCTAATTGGCAGCGAGTCATGCGGTGGAGTCGAGCCATGATTTCCTGCTACTTAATTGGATTACATGCCTGATAAAATCTGGCCGGAACGGCGCAGCAACTGGATTGCGAAAGTGTTTGAAGATCTGCCGGAAGTTATTACTTTAACCCTAGTCGGAACGCCCTTCGGCCTTGAGCCGCGCCAGTGCATCAGCAAGCGTAACATTGGGGCCGAAACTATGCCCAGTTCTGGAAGCCATGGAAGATACTATCTGTGCCTCAAGGATCGATGCTGCCTGCCCGAAAATCACCTTAAGGGCTTTTGAAAATTCCAAAGGCTTGTCCACAATCTCGTTTCTTTTTACCCCCAACCTCTCCAAGTGATGATACAGAATCGACATGTTTTCTTCACCAAGAACTGTCAGCAGGTCTTCCATCAGAGACAAATGATCCAGCTGATTAGTATTCATTCTTGCAATTCTCCAATTTCTAACCCGCGGATTGACTGGTGTGGGCGAAATGACCAGTCTTGTCCTTTGCTGCAACCACTTTATGAAAATCAAAATCCGGAGCCCTTAACTTAAGCAATCCTTCAAGCAAGTCCAATACCTGTGCATGGGTGGGGTTCCAGTCCTTGATGTGCTTTATGTTGACGTTCAGATCGCGTAATTGCTGGTATATCGTCTTGTCTTCAACGGTGTCAATGAGAACGTCAATTTCGAAGGGCTTTTGCAGCAGTTCGACCACCTGATCCAGCTCCTTGATGGATTCTACCAGGGTCTCTTTTACATAAGCCGAAGCAAAGATTATTCGTTGTTTTGGATGCATTTTGAGTATTTGTTTTGCCGCTTCCATCCCATCCATCCTTGGCATTCTGTAGTCCAGTATGACTGCATCGAAAATGGTCTTGGACAGAGTTCCTGAATTCTGGCCGTCTTTCATGTTTCTTGCGAACAGGTCGACACATTCCTGGCCGTCCTTCGTTGAGACTACCTCATGGTGCCTGTTTTCAAGTGCTATTCGATATAGAAGCGAAATGTTTTCCTCGTCCTCGGCAACTAGGATCCTCATGCCCTTTTTCGGTCAAAGTCTATGGATTGCTGGCGACTAGGTATGATTATGTATGTAGTACCACTTACCACGTCGATTTCCTGTCAATGGGCGAATGGCTCGATACAAACAACCCAATTTAGGCGGCTAGCAAAGAACGGCAGTTGCCGGTTGTCCTAGACCACTCTTTTCAGGACATAGGCAGGGTACCGCTTTTTCTGATCCACAGCGAGGGCGAATAGTATGGTCGGCCCCTCAATCGATGGTTTTTGCACCCTCATGAAATGAGTTCCCGCTTTGCTGAAAATCTGGAGGTGGACATCCGAAATTGTTTTTGAAAGCGGGGTGGCGTCAAGACCGTTTCTGTTTGAGAGAATGAGCAGGTCGCCATTTTCTCTGATGCCTCTACTAAGGTCGATTAGCTTACTCTTCCAGAAATTCGCCTCTTCTAGTTTTCTTACTTCGTTAAGCCCCACATCAAACGTCATTACGGTCTGTCCGCCACCTTTCTTTGATCCCTTTGAGGCATCATATTCCTTGGACAACAGCTTGTAATTCTCGCTTTCATTCTCTCCAAACTCGATGACGTTTGATTCTTTCGCCCCCTCCTGATGCGTAAATACCCTGAGGTTCTTGAGCAAGTCATTCTGGATAAATGGTCGTATGAGCGCAAGACTGGCCTTTGAGGGAGTATCTGGAGCATTCACAACTATTGCGTCGTTCTTGTTGGATAGCGCGTTGAGTATGAACCCAGATAGCAACAGATCAAGTGAGAACCTGATCGCATCCTGAGCCGTTTCAATCAGGATGACGCTTCCCTTCCTTATCCCTCCCAGAATATTATCCAGATCGCGGTTACCGCTGGAAAAGAAACCATCCCGCAACTTGGACGGCTCGAACCTGCCCGGTGCGGAATAGTCAACCATTCTGAGTTTTGGCAGGATTTCGAAGCGGGAGTTGTCCAGGGTGTAAAGCAGATCCTGCCTGGGAATTGAAGTACCTCTCATCTTGTCTATCGTGCACCTGCGAATTTTGACAGAGTCGATGCTATCAAGCGACAGGGTTATTATCCCGTCAACGAGATAGGCACTATTCCTAGAGTATTCGTCCTCTTCGCCAACGAATATTATCAGACTGTTATGGGCATCGGCAATAGTTGTGATCATCCTCTCGGTCTTTGCACGTTCATCAAACGGTGTCTCCTTTGCAAGGGTATCCCAGCTGTCAAGAACTACAAGAGCGCTGTCGCCAAGCGCTGCATTTGTTACGATTTCTGTCAGGTTTCTCGCCCTGCCGATCCTGGCGTCAAAGCCCTTTAGTTCCTGCTTTGGTGACTGCTCTGCCTCTAGGACGCTTTCCTTCTTGAGAAGGCCCTTTGCCCAGCCGAACTGCATTTCCAGCTTTTCCAGTGATACCCTCGTGGACACATAATATCCGCGGTACTTTTCCCTGTACCGCCTCATCAACTCTAGAACAAAAGTAGTCTTGCCCTGCCCGGGCTCGCCCCTGAGCAGCAGGGAGCATGGGGAAGTCTCGAGAAATTGGTCGAGAATATGAAAAAGCTCATCATTGTTAGGCTCGCGCTCCTCTTCGACAAGCATTCTATACGTTTGGAGATCCGAGTTTTTGCAGTAATTAAGTTATGCCTGTTATCAGGCAAGACTTACACATTCATGAGAGAGAATCATTCCTTGCTGGTGGAGAACTTGTCTAGCAAGAGATAGTTGACCACCTTGTCCATCTCCGTATTGCCAATTCCCCTGACAGGAATGACATCGCCGATGTTGCACCGCAGCTGCTTTCTGACATTCTTGCCTATTCTGATTATCCCTTCGCTGCTGTCAGAAGGATACATGGGAAAGGCCTTCAATACGACAGGGCGGTCGTCAGCCAGTAGCATAACCTTTTGACCTGCGGAAATACGCAGCTGCTTCATTGACTGCTTGTCAAGTCGCGCTATCTTGGTTTGTTTGTCCGCAAGGTATGCTTCCTGGACCTCCAACTCAATCTGACCAAGTCCGACTCCGTCAGGAGATCGACGCCGACTCATATCATGAACATTTAGTCCGATGATCATATTTAAACCGATTTCCTGCCCGGGTTGATAAGACTCTGGTGACCGGTCTTTAGGAAATGCTCGATAATCTGCTTACTATCAATAGTGGTAAAGCCGCACTCCCTGCACTTTTCAACGCGCACGTTATTCGCATCCTGCAGCCAGCTATAAAACCGACGTGTAGCGCGCGCTACATATTTGCACCCACATGGGACAAACTGCAACCAAACTTATCCCCCAAGAATGGGTCAACATTGCCTGACACTCTGATACACCGGAAAAGATATCCTAGAAAGGAAACGGAACACAAGAGATGGAGGCAGCCCACCGGTACCACCGCCGGCAAAAAACCCCATTTCAAGTCCTGCAAGATCCACCACGTAGACGTGTTAGCATGGACGCGCCGCCTTAGGATTGCTCCCTCCCGGACCTCACCCATTTCGACGGTTAGCGGTCGGCAACCACGCCTTCGCGTGACGCGCCGCTCATGCCCATCCGACACGGCGTAATTTCATTTCAGCAAGGCAAGCGGGTATCTCCTAC
>DATBMW010000064.1:0-26035 GCA_036554645.1 Nitrososphaera sp. | reverse complement strand
AATGGCAGCTGATTGTCGCCGTCAGCGTCCATGATCCACACCTGCTCGTTTGGAGTCGATTCAGTTGAGTCGTATCTAGTAAAAGCTATCTTTGAGCCGTCAGGCGACCAGTTGGGATAGTAATCGGAAGCTGGACTGTTGCTAATGTTGGTCTGATCACTACCATCCGTATTCATGACATAGATTTCGTAGTTTCCATCACTTAATCTAGTAAAGGCTATCTTGGTGCCGTCAGGAGAAATACTCGGATCAGAATCGGAATCAGGATCGTTGCTGACATTCGTCGGATCGCTACCATCAGAATTCATAACATAGATTTCTTCAGAGAAATCAGGGCCTCTGTAGAATGCAATTATACCGGGCTCTGCAACAATGGCAGCAGCCGGGACAATAGTTTGTGAAAAGACAATAGACGTAGCTACAAGTAGCCCAGCTAGGAGTACAGCCGCTGTTTCCTGTGAGCCAAATGAACAATTTATTATTCGTCGAGTTGAGATGCTCTCAAGTAACCTCATGACGAATGGAGGAAACGCCTTATACATAAGCGTAGCAGTATCATGAGAGGACATTTTCCTGCTTTTGTGGATGTTTTTGGAAGAATTGCGAGTTTTGGAGTTGATAATACGGGGGCGGATAAGTGTCAACCGCGGCCTGGGTTGTGACCCCGTTCGTTCAACCATGTCGGAGGCGCTGGCGACAATGGAACAGAATCGATAATGGGCGAACTCGGTAGCCTAGCCGAAATTCTCCGAATAGGTGCGCACGATGAACAGGTTCGTGTCAGCTGGTTCAGAATCAGAATCAGACCAGTCGCAATCCATGGCAGAGAGTCGCAGCGGAATAAACTCGCCGGACAGTATTTCCCTCTCTGGCATGTAACAGATAATGGAAAGAGACGGGTCCATGAGGTCTGTCGCGTTGATCGAGATCGTATAGGTCGTTGTCGCCTGACCGGTAAAGTAAAACTGGTCATCTGACGATGTGACTGGTTCCTCTGCGGTGTCAATAATCCTGATGTCTAGAGATCTGGCTTCGGTCTTGCCGGCATCATTGACAGTGCAACTCATAGGGTTATCACCGATTCCGAATGTCGTGTCAGATATCATCTGGCACTGGAGCTCGGGCAAGCGCTCGGCCACATCCGCAGCGACAGGTGCCTGATGCGGCACCGGCAAGGCCTCTGAAGGCGACGGGGCAGGGTCTGGACTCGTCTCCGCAGGTTCTAAAGCGGGTGTGCCATTTCCGGCGCCTGCGGTTTTCTTGTCTTCCAGGATATACAGTTTGGCACATTGATCGTAGACTGAATATAGGTCAACCAGATACATGCAGTGCGCTGGCTTGTAGGTCTTTGGATCATATGGATTCTGTGATGTTGAACCGGCAACAGACAAACTCTTTGCCATCTCGTCATTAGAAAACAAAGGAAACTCTGTCCATGCCGGGTTGATAAAGACCCATGACTGCAGAATACCGGGGGGCCCATTGTCTATCGAATAGCTGTTGGGCCCGATATAGATCCGCAAGGCGACTGCGTCTGGATATTCGGATCTATCGACAGTAAAGTATCCATCGCGTACCCAGTCTGCAAGCTCCCACTCGGTGCTTGCAGTATTGTTGAATACAAACTTGGCCAGCACCACTTGCACATCGTCTACCATCCAGAGCCTGTTGCCGCCAGAGTCTGCAAGATAACCCTGCACGCTCTGTGCGGTCACGTTTTCCACAACGATCCGGGAAACAATGATGCCAATGTCCCGACGCAGTTTGGAGTCAAAATGCCACTGAAGTACGGCAAATTTTTCGCTCTCTTCCGGTGACAGCAGGATGCTTTTTCCTTCGATCGCTATGGGAATGGACATTACAGAAAAAAGGAGCGCCGCAGCTAGCTGAACCGGAACGATCTTGCGTAATGCGCTGGCTCCCATTTCAGCTCGCATCTGAAACGCTGGTAGCCAGGAGCTGAGCAGGAGCTAGCATCCGAATCGTCTCTCCAGAAATATTGTCAAATACGAACACTTGGACAACATAGTCTCCGTCTGCAAGATCCCTCACAAGTGCGAGGTCGATAAAGGCGTCGGCTTTTTCTCCTCTCTGGAGCATCCCTGATACCGAGCTTATGCTCATGACAACGCCATCTTCGTTAAGTACTTGGACCAGTACGACGTACGGCTGCTCAGCCCTCAGTGTGTTTGTAAGAGGTGCAACCAGTCCGCCAATTTGCTGCTGATCATCACTTATCGTTACCCCATTCCCGTCAACAAGAGACGGCTGAGAAGCGCGGAAACTGGAGTGAGGATGCATTTCGTGGTAGGTGTCGCCATATGTTCCATCATCAACTACGGCGGCAACGACAGGCGACAAAGAAGACATGCTTCCGGTAACTGTGTTTGCAGTGGTATTGATCGAGACTGTCGTGTCTTCCCACCCTCCATCGTCAAAGTGCATCAGCCGCACATTCATCTCGGAAGTCGAGTTGGCCAGTGCTTCATCGTATGGGATAGTGAGGAGGAACGAACCCTCGTAGACTAGACCGCTTGAAGTCGTGATGTCATAGATCGTGCCTGCTGTCCTTGCAAGGGATCCATCGACGTTCATTGTATTGCCCGCAGTAGAGCTGGAAGAAAATGCGCCAGACGGGAGGTCCGTGTCATCTATGGGCTTTAGGTAAATGTCTCCCCTTGATGATACCTGCTCAAACACAATTTCGACCCTCGAGCCCGCTGCGGTCTCGAGTGAGGAGACTACGTTGTTTCCCTCTTCCGCTCCTGTTGCCATTGATTGGGTACTTGTGCTGGTTCCACCGCCTCCGCCGCTGCCTGTCCGGGCTGCGAGTGAGGCAACAAAATCAAGGACCAAGCCTGTCCCGGGCCGAGAAACGCCTCCGCCCGCCCCTCCAGAACAGTCACCTACGTCTACTGCTATGGAAAAAGGACCGGTCGTACTCGACTGTCCCGTTACAGTCATTGCGTCGGTGTCAACTCCGGTGGTTACGTCAATCCAAGTAGCGTTCACCTTGTGCACCATCCTGAACTCTGACGGATCGTAACCGCGCAAGTTGGCATTGGCGTACCCTATGGAAACCGTTATCAGGCCTTCAGGCGACAGCTGTGCGTCTATCAGGTCGAGATTGACCGCTCCACCAATCGGCTTCAGGCAGACCCCTTCGTCGACGATAGAATCGGATAACTCGGCTATTCCTGACTCTATTACTCCATCAATTACCATCTCTGCTCTTGCGCCTGAAATGTAATGGATAGTAAGCTGCTCGCCAGAGGCAGCGTGCAGCACCCCAGCTTCGGTCGAAGTCACGTCTCTGGTAAAGGAAAAGCTTCCCTTGAATACCCCGGTGTCCGTGCCGTTTTCCAAAAGCGTCAGCACTAGAACATCTGGATCGCTGCTCTCCGATTTTACGCCTGCAATGACTATGTCCTGCTTGGACGGATCGACGTTTCCATTGTCATCCACTATTGTCAGGACAGGCTGATCCGAAAAGCGGTACGAAGCTTTGTCAAAGAATGCCGATGCTGTGTCTGATGAATTCTGCAGATTGTCAATATCTCTGAGTTGAGCTATGTTGCCGTCGCCGATAAACACCTGCGTCCTGTGGCCGCCAGCGGGCTCTGGCTCGTGGATCGCATGCCCTGCAACGAACGTGCTAAAAGTACTAGTCCTTCCGGTGACGGTCGCTGCTGCAAGGTCCCTTGACTCTGTTATGTCAACAAAGGCCGGGCCATTGGTCGTCAATACCTCGTGGAATACATCAAAATTTTCGGCAGCGCTGGGGCCTACTGCGCCCATACCGATTCCTGCAAATGAGAATGTCACAGCTGCAGAAGTCCCCTCTGCCATCTCTACCGCTGAAGAAATGGCAAGGCAGAGATCCAGCGACGAGTACCTATCGCTAGCAGGTGTTTCGCATTCTGAAACGAACAATGATCCATCCGAGAGCAATTCCTCAAACTCGATCGTTGCATTGAACGTAAAGAATCCTGTCAGATCCACCAGAGGTTCGTCAGCAGTAACATCGAACTGCACTGCCGACAGGCTCACCAGGTCATATGTTTGAATCGTACTGTCCGATGCTTCGTACAGGTCGCCACCGGCATAGTGCGCCTGAACAGACCGTAAAGAGTCTGTAACGTTGGGAGCTGTCCCGGCCGCGCTGTACTCACCTGCATTACCTCCTGACTCTGTCGTTGCCGTCTCTAGAATTCCAGCAGCGCCTGTTCCACTGAACGTGACGTTTTGTCCTTCGATGCCCTCGCCTGTCTCTGCGTCTGTGAGCAGTCCTTCCGCGCTGACCTCTGAGCCCTGTATCACGCTTGAAACTGGGTCAAGTGCCAGGGCAGTGGAATGCTTTTGAACGTTGACTTCGACTGGTGATGCTACAGCCTTTTGTGTGCCGTTTTCGGCGAATAGTGCAGCCGACACAAGGTTGGGATTGTCTGCCAGTGCGGATGATGGATAGGTGTGTTCAACTGGTCCCCAATTGCAGCCTGCAACCGGGATATCCTCTGTCGTGCTGCCATCACCCCAGTCCACCGTGACGGTGTCTGTATCGCCTGCTCCACTTCCAACCGTTCCCGAAACCTCTACAAGGTCCAGGTCCCATTTCGGGGAGGTATTGCTGACGGTGTCAATAGTCATCGAAGTCTCCGTGGGAACCAGCCCGCTGTGCAAGAGCACTTCAACGTTACCCGGCTCAATTGGGTCCTGCCAGACGACATGGACTGTTTCGCTGCCTGGAGCAATGATCAGCTGATGAGAAGAAGAGGTTGTGGGGTTGTTGCTTACGTTTATCGCGCACCCAAAGGTTTCGCCGCCGTCAGGGCTTGGCCCGAGCAGGATCTCCTGGTTTGCGATATCCAGAGTGTTGTCCATCCACGCAAGATAGACAGTATCGGTGCCCGAGACCAGGTGAACCTGGGGAAGGATCGACTGGCCAGAGTTGGAACTCACGTTCACAGATTCGGTAAAATTGCTGCCGTCGGCACTCGAAGACACAAGGACGTCAAAAGAACCTCCAGCGTCCGTGTTGTCCGCCCACGTTACATAGACCTTTCCGGTCGCGGGATCGACTATCAGTGCAGGAGTTGTGGAAACCCCGTCATTTTCGCTGATATTTGTAACATTAAACGCAGAGCCGCCATTGCTGCTTGAACCAATGAATATGTCAAAGTTGCCAGGAAATGAATCCTGCCAGACAACGTAGACCATGTCATCTTGTACCGCTATTTTTGGCGAAGAGGATGCGCCCGTATCGGTGTCACTCACGTTAACAGGTTCTGCAAAACTGATGCCTCCGTCGACGCTTGATGTGATGAAAATATCGCCGGCAGGAGAGGTATCCTGCCAGACAACGTAAATGGTTCCGTCGTCCGACACGGCAATCTGGGGAAGGACAGAGACGCCACTGGTAGTGTTGCTGAGATTAACCGCATCGCCAAAGCTGGCGCCGCCGTCTTCAGACGCTGCGAACAGGACTTCAAGGTTGCCAGAGGACGTATCCTGCCAGGCGACATACACATTTTCGCCATGGGCTGCTATCTGGGGAGATGTTGAAGCGCCGTCTGTCGTGTTGCTAACGTTGACTAGCTCGCCAAAACCAGAGCCAGTGTTTGACCTGACAAAAATGTCGTTTGCGGGAGATGCGTCCTGCCAGGCGACGTGCACATTGTCGCCAGAGACTGCGATCTGTGGTGATGAAGAAAGTCCGTCCGTTTCGCTAATGTTTTCCGGTTCTGTGAAGTTTAGACCGGCATCCTCGCTTACTGTAAAGAGTATCTCGTTGTTGCCAGAAGACGAATCCTGCCAGACCAGGTAGATGTTGGTGCCACCTTCTGAAACTGCTATTCTGGGGAGAATAGAGTTCCCGTCGTTATTGCTGATGTTAGTTACAGTGCCGGCAGCATCAGCCTCCTGAAGATGGAGCGGAGTCAAGAGAGCAGCAGGTAAGGAGGACAGAATTAGCGCCGATAGAATAGGAAGAAGCGCTAGGCTAGCCGCTCGGCGGTTTCTTCTAGAATGCACCGGCCCGGCCTCCTATGGTCGGCGAAACGGCATTTAACGATGGGGTCATGCGTTTCGCTCCTGTTTCTATTTCTTCGCCTTTTCTGGCAGTCATCAGTATTCTATCCTAGCGCGCGTCATGTCCTCCTCATACTATGCGGGAGGCATACATAATGTCTCCTGTTATGCCTGGTGTCAGGTCTCCCCATACGAGGTGGAGCACGTCCGTGACCGCTATCGCCGGGGTTATCGACTGGCCAGAGTTGTCGCTGATATTGACAGCTGCCTCAAAGTTCTCGCCTGCATCTCCACTCTTTTTCACGAATATGTCGAACTGACCTGGCGCGCCTATGTCGCTCCATGCAATGTATATGCTGCCACTTGATACAGCTATTCTGGGAGTTGCGGATAGGCTGGAAGTTGTGCTAATGTTCTTTGCATTCGCAGTATTGGGCGTAAAGTTGGTTCCACCGTCTGTACTCTTCTTGAACAGGATGTCAAAGTTACCAGAGGTTCCGCCTGTTGTGTCGCTCCACGTGACATAGACGTTGTTGCCGTCAACGCCAAGGCTAGGGGTCAGAGAGAATCCAGAGTTTGTGCTAATGTTCTTTGCGTTCGCAGTATTTGGAAGGAAGGTCAACCCCCCGTCTGTACTCTTCTTGAACAGGATGTCGAACTTGCCGGAGGTGCCACCGCTTGTGTCACTCCATACAACGAATATTCCATTTGCAGACACCTCTACATCCGGCGTCAGCGAGTCGCCGCCATTGTTGCTCACCTTTGTCCCGCTAGCAGTGTTTGGAGTGAAAGATGTCCCTCCGTCTGTACTCTTCTTGAACTGAATGTCAAACTTGCCTGACGTGCCACTGGTCTTGTCGCTCCAGACAACATAGATGCTGGATCCAGATGCAGCTATGCTAGGCGTCAGCGAGTCGCCGCTGTTGGAAGAAAGCTTGACAGATGGATCCCAGTCATCTCCCATGTTGCTGCTCTTGCTGAACCTGATGTCATAGTTGTTGGAGGTGCCGGCTGTCTTGTCACTCCATACGACGTATAGTATTCCGTCAGATACAGCAATGCGCGGAGTCAGCGAATCGCCGGCGTTGTTGCTGACAATTTCCGGAGCGCTGAAGGTAGCGCCACCGTCAACACTCTTGCTGAAGAGTATCTCAAAGTTGCCGGAGACAGGCCCTGGCTTCTCGCTCCATACCACATAGATGTTGTTTTCTGCATCTGTGGCTACATCGGGAAGTACCGAGATGCCCGGGTTGTTGAAGACATTGTTCGGACCTACTATCGATCCCTGCTCTGCTCCTTCCAGCACTGGTGGAGTAAGCTCTGCCAGCGTGTCAGGGTCTGGATATGTGAGCCCATCGATCGTTCCCGCGTCCCTAAAGTTCAGGTCCATTATTGACCATTCGTCGTAGCTTTCGAGTTGTGATTTTAGCGTGCCGCTGCAGCCCGTCATGCCGCTCAGGGTATTGAGATTCAGCGCAGCGGTGTTGCCAGCGGCGTTGTTCCAGTTGACAGAAGCACCGGTGACGCCGTATGTTACTGCTGGCCTGCCCCAGATTATCTCAAAAGAGCTGCTGCCGGGCCCAAAGCTGGAGAATCCGCCGCTGTTCCACTGGGAGGTGGTTATTGTAAGGCCATTGCTTTCCAGCAGAGCGTTCTCGTCCAGGGTTTGGAGATCTTGTCTCGAGTACGTCGGCGACCACTCTGTTCTTTGTCCGCTAGAAGTAGTCGCGGCCAGAGAACCCCATGGGAACTGCCTGGCATAGCTCATGACGCTTATCAAATTTGGCTTGCAGTTGTCGTCGTCTCCGCCTCCGTGCCTGAGTCCCAGGTTGTGGCCGAGCTCGTGCATCAGTGTTCCGATTCTCTCCTGATTGCTGTTCGCAAATCCACCTGAAGTTGTGCAGCCTACTGAGACGATAAAGTCGTTACCGGAAAGTTCCGCCTGTCCTGATGGGCCACATGCTGTTTGTGTTCCCGTGTTGATGTTCTTTGCAAACAGCCCGTAATGGTACACCTGTGCCTTGGCTCTGAGATTTGCGTTTCCGTTGCCCAGAGTGACTCCAGCACGCTCTTGCGATGTTCCGAACTTCGCCTTCTTTATGCTATCAAAGTCATCAAGAACTGCCGGGGTATTGTCGGTCCATACATGCAGCGGGTCAAAGACCGAAAGATTGGTCTCATCGACGGTAATGTGAAGCGCAAAGCCTTCGGCAGCAAAGACGTTTATGATTGTCTGAATGTTGTTGTTGATGCCGGTGCCGGTGGTTGTCGGACAGAACCCAGTCATGCAGTCTATTTCTACGAAGATATCTTTCTGTCCTACGACTGCTCCGACGAGCTGGTAGAATCCCCCTCCGAGAGTAATTCCAGATTGTTCCCAGATATCACAAATACCGTCGTTGTCAGTATCGACACTGCCAACCTCTGTATTGCAGTCCAGAGTCGTGATGCTGGTGCCTGTATCACCGACGGCACTATTCGAGCCTTCGCCGCCAAGGCCAGCGGTATTGGCAAGAACATTGTATGTTTCTGTCGCGCTGTCGCTTGGAGCGAACGCTCCAGTGCCCGCATAGTGTGCCGTTATGTCCAGCCCTTCTTCGTCAATGTTCTGGGCAAAGCCGGTGGAGAAGAAGAAGCCTGGGTTGACAGTGAAGGGGCTTGTCTGCGGGCCTGCAGTGAATTCCTCAAAGTTTATCTGATGCAGCTCTACGGGCAGACCGTCAGGGTTGCCCGTAAGGACTGCAGCAATACCCACTGATGAGCCGCCAGTGATTTCAGTTATTGTTAGCTCCTTTAGACCATTGGGATCGCCATCTGTATACCCTGAAATAATCTCGATCTTGGGCACTATGGGCGATAGTGCGCCGGCTGATGTAGCTTCAGTTTGAAGTGCGCCGTTGCGCTCCTCTACCACGTATTTGAACGAACTAGTGCCCATGTCCTGCAGGTAAATCTTGGCTGTCACCGTACCTGCGGGGAACATTATCTTTCCTCCCACTCCCAGATGAAGTACGATATTGTCTGAGGTAACATCATCCATTCCAATGTCGTCCGTGGTACAGGTAGTTGGAGTTGGAACGGCTGGTGTTTCACACGACGCCAGATCAATTACTCCAGTAAAGGTCACACCCTCTGTCATGACTGATTGCAGCGACGGAGTTACGCCAGTACCTGTAAAGTCTATCTGCTGGCCAGATATTCCCTCTCCAGTATCTTCGATGACAAGCTCGCCGGATACTGTAAAGCCAGTCGTGGCTGTAATGTCGCGCAGGGGATTGAGTGTCAAAGTTGTAGGCTGAGCGCTTGCACCGGCGTCAACTGTGATTGTGTAGGTGCCCATGGGAATCCCTTCGTGAGCTCTGTTGCCTGAAGCATCATCGGCCTCTATTAGATAGGAATAAGTGCCATCGGGCACTGTTGTAGTTGTGAAGCCAGAGCCATCCCAGACCACATTGTTTACACCTGCTACCATTGCTCCGGTAATATTCTGGCCACCCATCAACGTGGCGTTGAGAATCTGCAGCGTGAATGTTCCCGCTTCATCAGATGTGAAGGTAACTGTTGTTGTATCATCAACGCTATCATCATTTGGCGAGAATGGATCAGGCGAATCCGAAACTGCGGTAATTACAGGAGGCAAGTTGTCAGCTGTTTCAAAGCGCGCCAGAAAACCATTGCACTCGCCACCATCGCCAATACAAGCCCTTCCGCCGACAAAGGCGGATCCCAGTGCCACTCCTGCAGCGCTAGTGAAGTCATAGTCATCGCTGCTGAACTCTTCGTCCAACTGTATCGTACTTCCGTCGTGGCTGTAGCCACGAATAAACGCAGCATCACTCGTATCTCCAACCACGTAGACGCCTGTCGGGTCAACGGCTACAGAAGCTGCGCCGTCATCAACTAATGTACCGAACTGGTCTGTCCACTGGATAGCAGTTCCATCGAGGTTGTACTTGCGCAGATACGCATCCGAAATGCCTTCGTTGGTACCCTCAAGGTCGCCTTCTGTTCTTCCCGCTACATAGACTCCTGTCGAATCCACGGCAACACCGTTTGCAAAGTCTAGGGCAGGCGTACCAAATTCGGCAAACCACTCCAACTCGCCAATACTAGGGTTGTACTTGTACACAAAGGCGTCGGCTTGAGCTATTGTGCCAACAGCGTACGGTCCTGTCGAATCAGCAGCCACGGCAAGACCGAAATCAGGACCAGATCCTCCGAACTGGTCGGTTCCGATTATGGTGTCGCCGTCAAGGTTGTACTTGCGGATAAAGGGATCCCTGCCGCCTGAATTGGTACCCTCAAGGTCGCCTGCCGTATCACCCACAACATATACGCCGGTGGAATCTACCGCAATGCCGCGGGCTGCGTCTGATGCAGACGTGCCGAATTGTGTAGTCCATTCTATCATGCTTCCGTCAAGGTTGTACTTGCGGATGAAGGCATCTTCAGCACCCGCATTGGTGCCTTCAAGATTACCGGCTGTATGTCCCGCTACGTAGACTCCTGTCGAATCCACGGCTACGGCGTTAGCCACATCGTTACTGGGTGTGCCGAACTGGTCGGCCCACAGGACAGTTGTTCCATCTAGGCTGTATTTTCGTATGAAAGCATCAGCGCTTCCTGCACTGGTGCCCTCAAGGTCTCCTTCCGTTTGCCCAACGACGTAAACGCCGGTAGAGTCCGCTGCTACTCCATTTACCATATCGTCGGAGGCTGTTCCGAATTGTTCAAAGAATGTGAAGCCAGGGTCGTCAAACAGAATGTCGTCGCTTGCGAATGCAGTGTTACCATCGCCATCCGTGAATGTCGCGTCAATAGTCTTCGTATTTTCTGCAGAATCAAAAAATGCCCCTGTAGCATCTATCGAGTCACCATTAGAGAACTTTAAGCTGTCGCTCGTCCCATCGCTTGTCAGGACAATTTCAAGTTCAAAGACGGCGGTGTTATCGTCAGTCTCCTCGGCAAACAATGTTGTTGGTGCTGGATCTAGGTCGGACAAAACCTCGATAGGGATCTCATCTGCAATAATCGGGCTGGTATTGGCACCAACATTTGCGAATGTGAGACGTATTTCCGCACATCTACCTTCATCATCGCATGAAAGTGATACCGCAACTTCCGATGAAGTGGTGGTATCTGCACCGCCTTCAATTTCGATAAAGCTAACGGGCGGATTTGAATCTGCTAATAAATCTCCCGTGAGCTTTGAGACAATGAAATCAAAGGAACCGGCAGCGCCGGCCTTGATACTGTCATACGCTCCTGTCGCTATTGGGTAGTCGACTGACCTTGTCCAGCCCGCGATGTATACGCCTCCAGAAGCATCGATGGCAATCGACGCCGGGATGTCCGTATTCGAACCCCCGATGCTTGTCGATGCGAGAAGCGTCGTGAGATCCAAGTCGAGTTGAGAAATATAAGCGTCGTTGACGCCTTCGTTAAATGCGCCCGAAGTCGTCGGGTAGCCTGTTCCACCAAAGCTTGTGACATAAACGCTTGAATCGGTGACAGCCAGCCCGTTCGCACCTTCATTGTTAACGCCTCCAATGACGGTCGATGCCTGAAGAGAATCCAAGGTCAGTGGCAGGACCGAAATGTATACGTCGAGCTGGCCATTGTGGGTCTCGTCGTAAGCGCCCATTGTTGTTGGAAAATCGGCAGATTCTGTCCTGCCTGCAATATAGACTCCTGATGGTTCAACTACGATCCCAAATGGAGTCGTATGTTCACCGCCAATGGCACCATTACCGTGATATGTTGATGCTAACAGATCGGTGAGGTCACTGGTAAAAGAGGCGATAAAAGTGTCATGCTGATTTGCGCCGCTCTTGGTCGTGTCATAGCCACCAACCATGGGAAAGTCTGTTGCAAGAGTCAAGCCTGTAACATAGACTTCTCCTAGCGGACCAAAGTCTACTCCTTGACCAACACTGTCGTTGCTGCCTCCAATGAACGTAGACGCACTTAATCCGTCAAGATCACTGGGGAACTTGGTGACAACGACTGCCGGTCCGCTTACAAGGTCGTTCACGGTATCGAATGCACCTACCGTTGTGGGATAGTTAACCGACGCGGAATTCCCCACGATATAAACGTCACCTGCGGCGTTGATGGCAATTGCCCGTGCTTGATCCATCGCGTTTCCGCCGATAAAAGTGGATGAATCAAGTGAGGATAGATCGTTTGATAATATTGATACAAAGGCATCCGAGAGTCCGCCACTGTAGGTCTCGTTAAATGCGCCAACTGTGGTCGGAAAATCACTCGAGTTTGTCCTACCGGTGATGTAAATATTATCTGAAGAGTCAATCGCGATGGCCAAGGCTTCGTCTAGTTGACCTCCGCCGATTACTGCAGAAGCTACGAGGTAGTTGAGGTCACTATTGAATTTGGAAATAACGACATCAGGCAAAGTTCCAGCCGGAGCGCCATAGGGGCCCACTGTGGTGGGATAGTCGTCGGATATTGTCAGACCGGTCAGGAACACATTTCCGTCAGAGTCAAAGGCAATTCCTGCGTCTTCATCATCCGCGAGTGGTGTCAGCAGTGAGTTACCCTCGTTATCAGTTCCTCCGATGTATGTTGATGCAAGCAACGGGTCGATGATCAATGGATAGAGAGGATCATACTCGCTGCCAACCGCAAAACCGTATTTCGAATTATCAAGAACGACATAGGAAGCTTGTATATCCCTTCCCTCCAATCCTATTTCCTGATATGCCACGGGCTTTGTCAGGCTAACTGTCCCTAGTTCAGTTGATAGAACGAGTTCCCCCTCGCCATTGATCCTGATGTCTGTAACACCGTCTAGACCCAGCCGAATATCCTTTATGTCTGCACCCGGCGCGACAGTAAAGATCTTTTCGACGTTATTGTTGCGAGCATTGAGATCGACGCTTATCCCATCCCATACCTCGCCTAACGAAACCTTATTGAAGGCTGGAATGTTTGTCCTCCAGCTGCTCTGATCACCCGCAAAATAGTTGATTTTTGCCTGGCTTTGATCGTAGCCGCGAATTTGCAGCTTGTTCGCGTCGACAAAGCTCTCCTTTATCGCGACTGCGTTAGGGGAATTCGAATCCCCACCCGGTTGGACTTGGTTGGTGTTCAGTGCATAGGTCAATCCATCCTCAGTAACGAAGACGGTTCCAGCAAAGGTCTCTTTATAGTACAGGACATTGCCGTCGAGCTGTCCTTCATTCATGACAAACGGTCGGCCATGATCCTTTGCCAGCAGGTTAAAGTCGGATGTAGGATTCGTAATATCGGAAAGAATGAAACCAAGGGGCATCCCGGTACCGAGCGAAGCCGCAGTATCATTCGGCAGGAAAACCTTCCCCATCGGCATGGTGAAAAGACTGAATACAAGCAGCGTGCAGAGCGCTGGGGCAAGTATTCTTACCGCCAGCTTTTGGTTCCATCTCATCAGTGACTCGTAGTTTGTCCTATCTAGAGTAATTCTCGATGCCATTGACCTGACCAAAGCTTGATTTTTCTGTATTTAAGGCGAACTCAGCGATCGCTAAGTATTCACTTTGAAATTCTATTCTCCTTTTCGAGCGCTGCACTCCTTGGTCTAGAAAAGCATTCCATTTTTCCCATAAAACGGGGAGTCCTGAATTGAAAAAGAGGTTATGTGATGATAACTATGAAGCTTTTTCGCATTAGTTAAATAAATGCAAGTGTCCCGTGATATTGTCATTCGAAATGCAATCAGATGGAGCTTTTTCTATAGCAGTAATAAGACGGGTCTTGAGCATATTGGCAGAAGAGACCTCCGGAATCAACAAGACCAACCTCGCAAGCAGGTCAGGGCTGAACTATGGCGCCTGCATAAGATACGTTGAATTGTTGACAACGCTTCGCTGGATTTCCCGTTCGGAGATGCGCGGCGGTCTCGTCTTTCTTACCCAAACCGGGAAAGAGTTCATGAAGTTATTGCAACAGAAGGATGCGGGCCTGATAGAAGGCGCGGAAGAATACCTTTCAGATTTCATTGTGAGCAATCCCAATCGACAGTGGGTTGACCAGAGCACAAGTTCTAGCTCCAGTTCACATAGGACATTGGACTATTCGTATGGAGAGGACAGGGATGTTAACGGCGCCATCAACATCATGATCGTAGAGGATGACCGCGACCTGCTTTTGACCTACAAGCTCTATCTGACAGATCATGGCTACAACGTCTTCGCGTTTTCCGACCCCCGCGAGGCGCTCCAGGCGTTTGCAAAGGATTTGCATAGGATGGTAGCTCTTGTCATATCGGATATCAGAATGAAGCCGATCAATGGCATACAGCTGTACAGGGACTTAAAGTCGATTGAACCTGGCATTAGAATCATGTTTGTCTCGGCACTTGATGCTGCACCGGAACTGGCTTCGGCGCTACCAGGGTTCGTGAAGGAGGATCTCATTGCAAAGCCTGCTGACAAGAAAATGTTCACAAGTGCCGTAGATGCGGTGGTCACAGAGAAAAGATCCTCACACCTCAGCGCAATTAGTAGTAAGGTTACTTCGAATTATTCCTGATTTGATTCTGGCCACCCGTTGATACATAGATTCCTGAATATTGAAATTACGTCGTGCTGTCGACATCCTGTATGACCTGTCCTTCGATCTGGGCACCGATTAGTAACGCAGCGAGTGCCACGCCGATCTCTATTAGTGTTATCACAATATACTGCCTCCATGGTTTTTTCTTTATGAAATGATGAACAAGAATACCGCTTCTAGAGATTGCGAGTCCGTAAGCAAATACTTCCAGAATCCCAAAAGGAGTTGCCAGTACTGAAAGGGGCGAAACGCCTTCTAGTGACGGATATACGATTGCGAAAGCGTTAAAGACCATGCCTGTTGACACGCCAGCATATATTCCGAGGCCAACGCCAAACCCCGGGACGAACATACCCAGAGCCGCCAGTATGTTATTCTCGAATATGCCTGCGCTGTCAATCCCCTCAATCCGTTCAGTAAATTCCTCGGTGACCAGTTCTGCCTCCTGCTGGGTCATTGGTAAAGCCGCCCCCGTGCTGTAGGCTGCAATGAACACAATTACTCCAAGCGCAAAGAAAATCGGTCGCCTTTTCAGGTCCTGTCGGTCAAACAGAGCGGATTGCAACTAGAGCGCATCATGCTAGGTATTATAAGAATATTCGGGGAAAACGATTTGAGCCGGGACGGCTCACGATATCGACTATCAAGTTTCCAAGAATGGATATCGCCGAACTCCTATTCCGTATTATCGATTCGCGTGAATGGACGAAACTAATATGCTAACCACAGATTTGTTAAATATTCAAGAGTACGATCTTGGGTCGGATGGCATCTGATGATTCCATTTCTGTCACTGTTTTAACGAGAATGTTGGTAGCTTTGGACGACCATGGAGGAAACATCAACAGGACAAATTTGGCAACCAAAACTCGATTGAATTACGGTGCATGTGTCAGGTACCTGAAGTTCCTGGGACTGCTGGGCTGCATCTCATTCAGACAGGACTCTGGATATGTCTCAATAACGGTCGCAGGCCGCGGGCTCAAAGACGTTCTCCAGGGCTATAATGCCCACAGACCTAGCTAGAAGCGCTACTGACTGCAGAGCCGACGCGAATGTTGTGTTTTTCCGCGGAATTAAGCAGAGGGTAGCTTACCAGTAAAAGCTGTAGGCTTCAAAAGCGCGAAAGTTGGTACCGGCCCATTTCATTTCCGTCTTGTCGTCCAGGAACTTTACCGAAGAAGGGATGGGAGAATAGGATTTGTCACCTGTTTCTGAATCCACCTTGGCCACCTTTTGCTTCAAATTAAAGCCCTTTGGAACTGTCAGCGAAAAGTCGAACTTCTTACAGTCCGATGCGAACCTGTAATAGAACTGCCTCTCAGGCTCTTCCCAGTCGTATTCTATTGTTGCAATCCTCCCCTTTTCCCCGGGTTTCAGTGGTTTTTTCGCCTTGACAAAGAACTCTTTGTGGTACGGCTTGTTGACATTGAGGCTCATTATTTCCAGCTCCCTGTCCTCTTCATCTCGGACGACCACGTTTAGGGCCGGAAAGTCCCTTGGCACGTCGCCATCCAGATAATAGAAGAGCCGCTCAACGGGATCGTTTGAAATGTTGATCAGATTCCATGTCATCGTGTGATGTGTCATCATAGTCTTTACGTCACGGACATCGAGGAATACTCCGATATAGTTGAAAAGGAACCTGCTGCTGGTCTTTGACACCTCCTCTGCAGCCTTGCTCTGCTGCTTTTTGTCCTGCGAAGGCGATTTCTTGTTCCCTATTTCTTCGGTGTAAATGTTATAGATGAGGATCTTGTCTCCGTGCTTTATCTGGTAGTCGCCGATCGGGTGGAGGATCTGTCTGTACTCTGGCTTTAGCATCTTTACATTGTTTGCAAATCGTGCTGATGCAAGTATGTTCATCTTGTCTGCAAGATCCATAACCCTCCTCGCCATAATGATCCCCGGACCCCAGACGTTCTCGTTTCCGTTCAGGTCCTTGATGATGTAGACAGGCCCGCTGTCAAGACCTATGCGGAGCTCAACCATGTCTTCTTTTTTCCGGGTCCTGTTGAACCTGTTCAGCCCCTTGTGCACTTCTATTGCCAGCAGGAGCGGATTTTCTGATGAATCGTCGAATCCTATCGCCATGCCATCTCCCGTAGGCAGGACCAGCGTGGTCGCAGTATCCCTCTGCTTGAAAACGTCGGTATTTCCGATCAGCTGGTTCAGGAGAATTATTTTCCTTGCCTGGTCCTGTGTTGTCCTTTTCGGATCGGAGGCAGCAATAACGTCGGTAAAGAACCAGTGGTAGTCCTTTGTTATCGGAGGAACAATGACTTCAATATCTGCAAATTCGTTACTCCTCAGGTATCCAATAATGTTGTCAAGGAACTCTGTCGAGCACATTTTCAGAATCCCTACAGAAGTCATATCCGGCCTTGCCGCAACTCTCTGGCGCTTTTGCTTTATCTGGTCAAGGAGCCAGTCCCTGTTCTTTTTCGTCTCTTCCAAAAGCTCCATGAGTTCTGCTATCTTGGCCAGCTTTTCAAGGTCAGACTGGCTTGAATAGCTGGTATCGCTACCAGTTCTGATGGCTCGGGCCTGGATCTCTTCGCTATAGGTCAAATCTTTTTTTCTACCCTGGTCCCCGCAGATGCGGATGTGTGGTCTGTGAGATACACATCCCCGAATGTATTAAGCCTGTCGCAGGAAAGGCTAGGGAGATTGTTTCGCTCTAAGCCACGGGTCGATCAAAATTCATTAATTGTATACAAAACTGGCGCATGCGGTCGGCCGGCACAGCGCTACGATACGAAAGTCGAAACAAAAGGATAATCCATATTACTTATAACAAAGTCTCGACTCCTAGATTCAGTTTCCTATGAACGACAATGTCTTGGCGCATACCTAGGATAGAAACCCTTTGAATCCTTTCTCGCGATTCGGAGAATTTTGGTACTCTTTGGGATTCACAGTAGATATCATTGTAACATCCAACATTGATCCCTGATCGAGAGTTAATGAAATCATTATTAATTACCTCTAGAATATTTCTAGGTCAATGGTAGAACTGGCAGGAGAATTCGGGTTCTGGCTGGCTTTGGCTACAGTTATTGTCGAGGCCATCATCGTGATTCTACTCTACAGAACAGTAAAGGACTATGCGGAGGTTGCAAAACTGAGCAGAATAGAGGCAAAACACAGATTCAGACCCTGGGTGGGTCCAGCAGGAGGAGTCGAATTCCTAAGGGAGGCCAACGGCAAGCACCAGTATGCCGTGACTATAAAGAACTATGGCGAGATTCCGGCTTCAAGGGTCATCGGTATCTCGACTACGCGATCAGAGACACCTTCCAGGGAAATCATAAATGATGACGGGCTGGACAAGTTCAATCTGGGACCGCTGCTTCCTTACATGGAAAAACGCTACTGGATTTTCGTTGACTCGGCTGCTATCGAGAAGGCCAAGGATGGCGGAGAGATGTTTGCCGTGATATATTTTCTGTACGATTTTGCCGCGGGGGGAAGAAGTGGTTACGGAATGATAAGCCAGTACGATTCCAAGACCAACGGCTTTGTCCATAAGGATATGTGGGTTGACCAGGAATCCACGTTAAAGAATCCTATCTCATGAACGTGAGCTTCAAACATCCCAATAGCAAGCAGCGCCATCACCGCAATTTTGCTTACCAGCGTATCGGCAGATTCGTAGGAAGATTCAGGGATCACATCCGAGTATGCCTGCCGAATTGATTGGCGAGGAAAGTACTTTGCTTCCTAAGCGGCAATCAGAATCGGCATGCGCTCAGACATCTCTTTCATACTCATTGCCTCCTTGCGCAATTCTACACCCTCTTCTCCGAACGCTTCAATCCCGTACTCCACCCCGTTTGCGAACGTCACCTGAACAGAGCAGTACGTTAGACCGTTCATCGAGCGGGCATCCTCTTTCGAAAGACGCGTCACCTTGTACGACAGGCCCCTTATTTCGGGAATTCCGCCGGATACCAGCTCCTTAAACGCATCTGTAGCTGTTCTCTCATGCATACACCACTTTCACCTCCCCACGGCCATTCATCATTACAGGAACTTTTGCTGCAGGCGTCCTGCTCAGCCCTCGTACTCCTTCCAGTACAGCCAGCGTCGGGAGCAGACCAGCGCTGAACCACAGGATTGATTCTATTATTTCCATTATACCTGTAACGGACTGCAGAACTAAAGAACTCTGCTAAGCAGTCAGTGGAAGAAATAAGAAGCCATGCGACAAACTAAGACGTCAATTCATCTAATCATAAGCGATTGATACTAGTCATAATCGATTCTGTGTGAGGGATCTTAGGGCTATTCTCACGGTGTCCGGCGTATTCCAGTCTAGCTCTCACACCTTATCTTCCGTTCAGCAATGCAAGAGTCTCTACCTTTTCCACCGTCTGCAACATCAGTTCCTGATCCACCGTCCACCTTATCATTGCCATCCCAACCTTCCATGATGTCATTGCCCGGGCCGCCGCCAAGCACGTCGTTTCCGGTACCACCCATCAACGCATCCCAGCCATCGCCTCCATCGACATTGTCATTGCCCGGTCCCCCATCAAGAAAATCGTAGTCCAGGCCTCCAAATATCTTGTCATTGTCAGTTTGACCGTAAATCCTATCCCTGCCAGTTTCACCATCTAAATAGTCGTCACCTTCGTAGCCATGTATCACATCATCTCCATCGCCTCCAAGGATGCAATCATTTCCCTTGTATCCCAAGATCCTGTCATTGCCGGCATATCCACGGATCAAGTCGGCATGCTTTGTGCCGACCAAACGGTCTGCTCGAGGGGTACCGTCGATCACCTTTGCAAATTGATCAATGGTCTTTTCGCAGAATAGAACAGGCGCGATCCGCGCAGTAGCCGTGACATCTTCCGGGAATGCAGGGACACTGGAAAAGCTGAATCCGACCAGCATCAAACTGACCAGCGCGGCAGCTGGTAACCATTTAGCATTCAATGTTTTTTCCCCATTCCATCCGACCCGCCGTTGATCATGGAATCACGAGCTATCAAGTGCAGTTGAACCCAATAATAATGCGCTGACGAAAGAAAACTCATTGGCATGGCTGATCAGTTTGGACCGAGAAAAAAGCAGTCCGGGGCTATCATGTAGCAACGGCATGGCCTCAGACTGCTCGTATCACCCTAACAGCTCGAAATAAAGGTGAGCGTCTGTGTTACGCCGCCAGCGAAATTCTCGTGTCCGGATGCAAGATCAGCCTGTAGGCGGAAGTAAACCGGCAGTTGACCCTGGGGAACAATAACGCCAGGAATAGTTGTGACGGTATTGACCGCGTTCATGTCCGCGTAGGCGTCGTTGCTAGTTATGCTCCAATGCGTCGCGGTTGCAGGTATTATTACAGCTATTATGTCAGGATCTGCATCATCCCAGTCAGTCCCACTGAGTGATAAGCCGCTCGTAACCGCAGTCCCAGTATTTACAAGGGTAACAGCGAGTCCATCAAGGCTGTTCGCTGGAGCTATGGCATCCGGCATAAGAGTACCGAAATCCAAGTTTTCTGCACCTAGAGCGAGGCCACATGTCGGTTGTTCTATCGTCGCGATCGCTGTCTTGTCTTCTGAATAGGCGGGTGTCATCAATGGAATAGCCAGCAACATGCCGGCTGCTATTATTGCTGCCATATGGGAGATGTTCATTTGAAAATTTGCGAGAATGTTCGACTATTTAAGGCGAACTCAGCGATCGCTAAGTATTGTGAGCATCGGTTCGGTATCGCAAGAAAACTCAAAATAGCAGATTTCATATGTGCTCCTGGAGCTGTCACCAATGGTCACACTGTTAAGGACTGTGATTTTCACGGCATTAGGAATTCTACTTTTGGTTCCCTTTCCATCTTGCAATACCCTGTGACACTGCACACTGAATGAGAATCAAGTTTGTTTTTGAAGTCAGACGTGTCTTCACTGAAAGCGAGCATGTTCGCGTCGATGTAGTAAATGACTGCACTACCAGCGGCGCTCTGAGGCCAAACATGACAATTGGGTACAGGGATTACTATTCGCGGATCTTGATGAACTCAATCGTATTGATGACATCAGAAGAAAAAGCAATCTGGGGCCACCAAGGCATGGCCTCCAGTCCGTTTGTTCAAGTTTCGTTAGCAGCTAGTAAGCACTTCGATCGCCTGTGTCACATCACCTGTAAAGCTTTCTTGCCCTGGGACCAGAATAGCCTGTAGGCGGAAATAGGTGCTAAAAGAATCCGCGGGATCTAAATCAGTAGATATTACCGCTGCCGTGACTTGCATGTCCGTCATTGCGGCGTAAGCATCCGTAGCTACTGAAGAGTAGCTCGTTCTGAAAGATTGCATTACTGTCTGACCACCTATAACAGCTAGCCAAGTTCCCCCGGAAATAGTGATGTCCCCAGTTGGCACATTGCCAGTATTTGTAATCGCAAGCTCTAGTCCCGGATCTGTATCTGCTGGCGAGATGCTCCCGACCACGAGAGAACCATAACTTAAAGTTGTCGGGTTAAGGCTCAAGCCGCATGTGGGCTGGATGACGGTCGCTGTCCCTTGTCCGATCTCCGAATAGACCGCTGGCGTCATCAATGGCATTGCCAGCAGCATGCCGGCTGCCATTATAGCTGTCAGATGAAGCAGGTTCATTTGAAAATTTGCGAGAATGTTCGACTATTTAAGGCGAACTCAGCGATCAGTAAGTATTGTAGAATGCCGGTTCTGGATCACAAGAAAACTCAAAATAGCAGGAGATTTCATGTATGCTCCTGTCGCTAGCTCGAATGGTCACATCAAGTTCTGCGATTTACACGGCATTAGGAATTCTACTTTTGGCTCCATTCGTTTTATCTTTCAATACCGTTGAGGCGCTGCAGCAGATAGCTGGCAAGATCGAAGTCCATCTTGCGCCGGGAGAATCAGAATCAGTCAGATGGGGTCTAGTATCGGACTCTGACGAGGATCTTGAACTGAAACTGATATCTGACGGGATTGGTGCCGAGTTCCTCTCAGTCCCTCAAACAGCTCAGCTCGCTGCCAGGGAGACCAAGTCTATTGATGTAGTGATAACTATTCCGGAGGATCATCCAGGTGGTGCAACAGTAAGGCCATATGTGCAGGCAACCCAGGCAGGAGAGCCAGGTCAGGTGGTGCTAAACGTGGGACTGCGCAAGTATATCGATATCGTGATAGAACCGAACCCCGACACATCGCTGAGGACTCTGCAGATGAAGTCATTTACGAGCAAGGTAATAATTGATGGCAAAGAAGTAGTACTAACGATTGAAAGTACTTCAGAAGTGTCCGACTTTGCCATGGATTATGAAAAGAAGCAGGTTTCATTCACGGTGTCCGGACATGGCGGAACAAACGGCTCGGCGCTCGTTCCGGTCGGCCAGGCTTTGGAAGGGCCGTATAGTGTGTTGATTGACGACGTTCCTATCACAACCTTTGAAACTATTGATGAGTCTGAGACAACGTCCATTAGGCTTCAATACAGCCATAGCACTCACAAGATCACTATAGCTGGTGCCAGCGTTATACCCGAGTTCCCACTGCCGATGCTGGGCATGATTGTGGGGTTGGTAATTCTAGTCGTTACTACAGGTTCCAGAATGCGGACAACCTTCATGGTGTAGATCACAAATAAGACAATCCGGTTTAGGTTTTCTTTATCCTTTCCTAGTTGACCGTTACGTTTTTCAATCACGTCCAATAGCCCTACGCGGACGTGTTGATTGGAGGTCACAGAACTTAATGTGCCGTTATCGTTGTCCCCCCCAAGTTGCTGTCTCGGGCTCTAGTGTTTATGTAGCGTGGTTACAGGCAAGGGCTTCCGCTCCAAATTATGACCTGTTTGTTACGGCGAGCGTTGACAACGGAGCGCATGGGGACCAAAATTCAGAATGAACACGGAAAAAATGCGAATCATCGATTCCCCTTCAATTGCAACTTCTGGCAACAAAATATACGGTCTGGTGTCAATTCACCCGGGCGAGCCAGGAGAAATATTCTTTAGGCAAAGTACGAATAATGGGGCTACTTGGAAATCTCCGGTGAATCTGAGCAATAATGCTACCCCGTCTGCGGTTCCTGAAATAGCCAACTCTGGCTCTAACTTGTACGTCGGATGGGTCAATGGCCCCGGGTCCACTGAAGTCCTGTCAAGAAGAAGCGCTGACAGTGGAGCTACATGGAAGCCCACTGTGAACCTCAGCAGCAATTCTGGAGGCTCGTTCGAAGTACAGTTTGGGGTGTGAGCGATTCCAATTCCGAAGGCATGCCTGAAATGTCTTGGAAGTGGTCTGAATATGAGTTCGTAATAGTCATTTTTGACCAAAACTTAGTAAGTTATATAAATATCTTGAGCTAAAGATACCTGTGAATATGCGGCCTGTTCATTTCGGGAATGAAGCGAGAATCATAGATGTGGCCAGGCGAGGCTCTACCATATCTGGCATAGCGCAGGAAACTGGCATTCCATTTCCAACAGTTCGAAGGGCTGTATACGCATTTGCGAATATTGGCGTCATAAAAACAGAAAAGAGGGGTAAAAAGGTATTCGTTAGTGTTGTCCAGGATCATCCGATAGTCGATTCTATGGTGAGAGCGGCAAGATGGATTAACAATGTGATATGGGATCCCGACACGTTCGTAGCTCGTACATTTGAAAAAAATAATATCGATTATGCCTTTGTTGGAACAAGCAAGATCAAATACATTCGAAAGGAAGCACGAAACATGGTTCAGGTAGCAGTTTCAAGGGAACAAGTCGCAAAGGCCAGGAAAATAATCAAGGAAGCATTTGATGGAATTGGAGTTAGAACAACCGAAGATCCCAGTGAAACCATTGGTAACGCCATGTCTATTGTCTATTTCAAGAGTTTTCCCATACAGTCCAAAATAGGATACGAAGAGTATATTGCAAAAACCACTGATTCGCATGAAACTATCAAGATAAAGGTGGCAGACAAGGATACTGAAGAGCGGGCAATGCAACAGGCATCAGTGAAAGATATGATGTTCATGCCATCATCGCATACTTCATGAATTCTTCCCCAGGTGAGATATGTCGAAGAGGGGTAAAAAGATAAACAGAGCAACCAGATCAGGCGCGCCCGCTCAAATCTGGCTGCCTGAGGCATACCGCTTTGGCAGATTGCTGGGATCCAGCGATATTCGATACGCCATATTCGGCGCAGGTGCGCTTGCGGTTCATAACGTACTGATCAGACCCACCATAGACATTGATTTTGTGGTTAATGACTACAATCGCGCCATAGCGTTGCTAGACGGACAGCCGGGAGTAATCGACAGGAACCTCGCCAGGGATAAGGATGGAATTCCAGTAGCTGATTTTCATTTTCAAACAGGAATATCGGTTCAGATCTGGGACAACAACCTATACTCTCTTCCAATGACTGATGAATCGTGGTTTCGCATCAGGGGGAGACCGGTTCCAGGCTATGACCTAATCATGGCAGTAAGTATGGAAGATCTTGTCGTTTCAAAAGTTGGAAGATTTACGCAGCAAAGAGTTGATAGCCAATATGAAGCCGACAAGAACATAAGGGACGTTGTTTCGGCAATGGCTGCGCCCTATCGGCCAGACATAAAGTACGTAATAAGGAGGCTGAAAGAAGGTGCGCGAAGGGAAAGGTCTACGATATCTCCAATACATTCTCTTGACTGGTACTTTGTGAGAGAAGTCGCGGCATGTAGGAAAGTGGCGACTCGTCTAGACATTAGCGACAGGATTCAGTCTTTTGTCTCCGGGGTATTGTCTCGTACGAAGACTAGATCGATAGAATATTGGCTCTTGCACTTCTTAAGAAAGAATGGCAGCATCCAGGCTTTTCAGACAGAGTTCATGTTAGATCATGAGGCACTGTCGGCTTTGCTAAAACGATGGAGATTCATATTGAAACTAGATGGAGACAAGGTGAGCATTTCATCAAAGACAATACAAGGCTACTTGGAAACTTTAGAGCCGGACGTATCATCTGAGTATGCGAAAAGATTGGCATACTCTGGAAAGGGCTGAGATGTGATCTCTGCCTATCTGGAGGAGCCCAACAGCGCTTTGAAGATCTTACAGATTGCCTTGGCAGCATAGATCGCGGCGATGCTCAATGTTACCAGAACCAGCATGGTTGTTGTACCCATCAATGCCGGGACGCTATTGGCAACCATCGCCACTACTACCGAAATGACCAGCGCCGCAATGATGACAATCGCAAGCCTGTAGTCAAGCCGATTCTTTCTCACTTGCCCTATTGATAGAGCGATGGGAGAAAAGTAAACGGCCCCTATTAGAGAGCTGGCCACCAGACCCGCGGCAATGGAGCCGTACTCTCCAGGAACTAGCGTGAATGCCTTTTCTGCAGCCTGCAGAATGCCAAGCAATGGGTAAATGGCGATCCTCACGCTCTGTTGAAACCAGGGCTGCTGTCGTTCATAGTCAGCTACCTGTGGGCTGAAAGAATAGTACCACGCGTTAAAGACGCCCATGAAACTTGAGCCTGAAGCTGTCAATTGAATATGGTTGTCCCTAAAGCCACGCAGGAATTGCACTTGTGGTGTCAGTTCTGAACCAAAAGCGGCTGTCGCGATAAGGCATCCGCTAGGCTGTGAGGTGGAGTCAGCTGGTCGTGGTTCTCCGCCAGTACTGCCACTATCCGAAGTTGTCTGTCCACTAACTGGCAGCGTTCTGAATACTGCATCTACCTCTTGGTCGGATCGAAAATGATTCCAGTACTGGTTACTATCGATCGTGGTTGCATTTGACACGATCGTGGTCTTGCCATCGCTTGATACCTGATCAAATATCGCATTTGAAGGATAGTATTGGGGTGACATCTGGAAATATGCAGGTTCATCGGCGGTCATGTTAATCAGGTATGAAAAGTCATAATTTCCAAATGGCTCTTCGTGCACGAACCTTACACTGAATGTGGCGTCTGACTCTGCAACGAGATATGAGCCGTTTATGGCTGGAGGAGAGTCCGCTCTCGATAATCTCCCTGGAGTATGGCCTGTGGGCCCGGGAACTTCGCCTGACAGATCTTGTATCAGATTTCTATCAGCGACATCGTTAAAGGCGGCATGATTTACAAAGATCATGTCAAGGTCCTCCTTCGCAACAGTGCCAGTAAACGCGCTGTATACATCAAGCAGAGTGAGGGGTTTTTTTGCACTGATAACGCCAAGGATTGCGTCGCCTGAAAGAGATACTCTGTCACTTGGATTGGGATAAATCTTCGACGTCGCCGCCCAGATATCTGCTCCGTTGGCATCTTGGCCGCTTACAAATCTCGGGTTGCTCTCCACACCAGAATCGTGCAGGTCCCACAGGATTCCAGCTATCGCATATTCCTCGTCTTTGAAGGGTAAGAGAATGGTGACCACTTCCCGACCTCCGGTTTCTGGTACCTCCTCCAGAAATACTGCGCCGCCCCAGACTTTGTAGTCGGTTTCAAGATT
>DATBMW010000036.1:0-7902 GCA_036554645.1 Nitrososphaera sp. | reverse complement strand
TTTGCGGTTACCGGCGAACCGAAATACCTACAGGCAGCAAGAGCGGCGGTAAATTTCATTGAAAGCAGGCTGGTGTCAAAAGAGGGAAGACTTTACCGGGCGTTTAAGGATGGGCGATCAAAGCTCAATGCCTACCTGGACGACTACGCGTTTTACACGGCAGGTCTTCTGGACTTGTTCTCTGTGGATTCAAAGGCGGATCACTTGCGCAAGGCGATCAAATACACTGACTCTATGCTTCAGCATTTCTGGGACGAAAAGGAAGGCAACCTGTTCTTTACATCCGACGACCATGAAAAACTGATAGTAAGGACAAAGAGCTTTTACGACCTTGCGATTCCAAGCGGGAATTCCGTCGCGGCAGGCAACCTGCTGCGCCTGTACCACTATACTCAGAACGGGGAGTATCTGAAAAAGGCCGAGAGTATCATGAAGGCCGGCGCCCGGCCAGCCGCCGAAAACCCGTTCGGATTCGGGCAGATGCTGATGGCCATCTATCTCTACGTGAAAAAGCCGGTCGAAGTGACTGTCATCGGAGCTCTGGATTCTGGTCTTGCAGTGTGGCTCAACCGACATTTCTTGCCGGACGGGATAAACGCGATCATTTCCAGCGACGAGATCCGTTCGCTGCAGGAGTACCCTTACTTTAAGGGGCGAGAAAGTGATGAAGGAACGGCGTTTGTCTGCAGGAACTTTACGTGCTCGCTGCCAATAAAATCGCAGAACGAACTAGAGAAACAGCTCGGGCTTAGCCTGCCGCCTTCTTGATATCGATATGGAGCTTTTCGCCCACGCGCGGGCTGCCCATTTTTTCATATCTTTTCTTGGGCATGGTTATCTGAATCACTGTCTGCGAGTAACTCCTGACAATGGTCTGGGGCTGGGAGCGCAGGATCGCTTCGAGAATCGGCCTGATCTGTTCCTTGACTTCTTTGTCGCTTACTGCCCTGTCGATTGCTTCGAGCATCATCTGCTGCTGGGAGACCGGCTCCAGCTCGACGTCCTCGCTCAATGCGAGATTGACGCTAGAGCCAGTGTCAGTCATCTGGTTAATCCTGTATCGAATTGATTCGTCTTGCATGTCATAGACTGATGTGGGCGGCTAATAAAATCAATCCCTGAAGAGCTTTTCTCGCTGCAAATCCCTTTCCTTCTTTAGCACATAGATGAGGACTCCGGCAATGGCGGTAAACAGGACCACGTTGACCAGCAGTATCGAAATGTCTGCGCGCTGGCCCAGCAGAAATAGCCTTACAAACGCATACCCAGCAGATGCTGCCAGAGCCGCGATGCAGATTACCTTTGCGTAGAGGATGGTGCGCCTGTTCAAACGGCCATATTTGTGGCAAGTGGCGTATAATCTTAATGAGTACGTTTTAACGGCAGTGGGGCGGTATTCATCCTGAAATGCAGCTGGTCAAGAAATACGAAATCCGATCAAAGCAAAAGATGATCGAGTTTCTCAACAGCCAGCCCGTGGGGAGGATTGCCTCGATAGACAGAAACGGCTATCCCCAGGTAATCCCGATGAACTTTGTCTACGCGAATGATTCTGTTTACATGCACTCACACCCCTTTGGGGAAAAGCTCGACAATATCCGGAATAACCAGCGCGTAGGCTTTGAGGTAGAGCAGCACGTATGCTTTCTCCCGTCGTACTATTTCCACCCGACCGATGCCTCCCAGGCGGACACTCTTTACATCAGCGTGGTAATCAAGGGAACCGCCAGCATAGTGCAGGATAACAAGGAAAAGGCCCTTGCGCTAAACGCGCTGATGGAGAAATACCAGAAGGAAGGAAGATACGAGGCGCTGGACGCGGACATGCCGTCCGTCCATGAAGTTGCAGTCATCAAGGTCGTCCCGACGGACATGCGCGGCAAGTACAAGGTCGGCCAGCACTGGGCCCGCCCATATCGGTTAAAGATGGCCAGGAACATTATCGACAGGGAAGGAATCGATTCGGCACGGCCGGTTCTTGCCATAATGGGAGTCGTGGTCAATGCAGACGGCAGCCTCGAAATAAAGGAGGATCCAGTGATGTAGATTGAAATGCGCTGTTCACACTGACTTTTTCGACGATTCCTGCCCGGCTTGCAAGCAGGAATACCTTGCCATGAAAGTGCTCGACGGTACAGATGTTCAGGCGGGTCCGGGCAAGAAATACAAGGAATTCACTGAGGAGCGCGCGAAAAAGCTTTACGAAGAACTCTTGCTGCAGTACATGAAAGGCGGGACGGGGGAAATTGAAGCTGCCGCTAGAGCAAAAGCTATTATCAAAAAGCAGTGCAGCATTCGCGGACTCGCCTTGTGGCCCTGGCTATGATCACTTTTTCTTGGTAGGGTTTGGAAAGATCATGTGGCCGACCTCTTTGTAAAGCTTCATGAACTGCTTTCCTTTGTCCGTGGTGTGGTATTCGCGATCAGACGCTATGTACTCTAGGAGACCCTTTGCCATCAACACTCCGAGGTACTCCTTTAGCTGTGGAAAGGAAAGAAAGGCCTTGTACATTATTTTGGTCTTGATCGCGCCATCAACGGCTATCTCTAGAATTGCAGCCGCGATATCAGTCCTACTTCTGTACTTCACTGACATACACTATCTGGCTAACGCAATAAATACCTCTCTAATAAAGACCTAGTAAATAATTCCGGGAGCGCCCAAAGACCAGCCAAATTCTATTGTTGGATCACGGCGACAGGAATCCGCGGCAGTGTTTTTTCCACCGGCTGGCGCGTTATTGGACGTCGATCTTTTCTTTTTGGGCTTCCTTCTTTGCTTCCTTTTCTTCCAGCTTTTTCAGCTCGCCCCTGAGAAAGTCCCGATATTTGTTTCGTTCTTCCTGGGTCATCGAGTCCAAGTTGGCGCTGATGGCAGACCCGATGGTTGAGATCCTGTCAATCAGTTCCATCGCCATGAACTTGCCGACATTTCCTACGCGCATCATGACGTCTAGCTGCTTGTGAAGAATATTGCCAAAGGATTCGAGGTCTGAGGTTATTTCGATGCCTTTCTTTGTGATGCTGTACTTGCCGTCTTTTGCGTCAGCTACAAGACCCTCGTTTAGGAGCCTACCAAGAAGAGGATAGATGAGGCCTGGCGACGGCTTCCATTTTCCATCACTCTGAGACGTTGCTTTGTCAATGATCTCCTTGCCTGTCATGGGCTGTTCTCGCAATAAAGCAAGGATGTACTGCCTCGAGAAGCCCCTGGGTATGGCACTCCCAACACGACTAATCCATTCAGATAGCATATCACTAGTAATATCGCTAGCGACATAAAAAGATTTCGGAAGCGAAAGTTCTGGTGGGAAGTCGGCTGATATAATGGTCTGTTGGTAATCGACTGATGGTCGTTAACGTTCAAGGCTTCGTCCCTTGGATTCAGCTCTCAGAAAGCTCGAGTCCACTATCTCTCCACCTGTAGCATCAACAACATACAGAAATGGGATCCCTCTAGCCCCTATGACATCGCTATTCCATAAATGCACTTCGACTCCATAAACTAGGCGTCCTCTATAATCAAAGAAGTAAGGGTCAAGGAATCCGCAATAGGCTGTAAGACCGCTACTGCACTGACCTAGATTTTCACGTCCATTCGACGTTATATCGATCAACGTTCCATTTGGATGCACGTAGACCAAAGGCAATTTTAGATTGCTATCTCTGAACTCCTTAATTGGCACGTATCGGTCCGCTTTATGCGCGATTATTGCCGTAATTCTGTCATAATCGCTTTGCCTGCTTCTAAAGTCGTCTTCCGCTATACGGATCGCATCATCTTGGGACAGCTCGGCAGTCGGAATTACGAATCCCACAGAAAATGTCATTGAGAGATATAGAAACCCGAACATTATGCCAATGACCAGGACAAGAATAACAAGGGACGACTTGCCTGACATGGGCCTATCAACTTTCCTGTGATAATGAATGAAGGTCATGACCACATTTGGAACATTTAGTTTGCACAGTCGCGTCATCATGTGCACCACATTTTTCACACAAAAGTTTCAACCCTTTCTTTCCGGTGTTGAACCATGAGGTAAATGGTCCTGTCATGAAAATTGTCATGGACGACTAATATTGAAACACATCAGAGAGTCTTAACCTTTTGCGCTCTGGCTTATCGCTTCTGTATGCTGAATAGCAAGGTTGCTGGCGTTCTGCATCAGCTTTCGTCAGTCTTGGAGTTGGCGAGCTTCTTTGCCACCTGTTCCAATATTACGTCAGAGCCATCGTCGCCGAATATCATTACCAACTTGTCTTTAAGTTCAGAAAGTGTATGACTTTGCTTGCCAGCTTCAGCCTTGAAGTCAAGGCCACTTTTCTCCAACTCTAGTATCGTTGCTTTTTTCAAAGACGGTCCAAGCACTTCCAGTGTTTGATTGAGGGCATTCCACAACTCATCACCCGGAATAGGCTTGGTCCGAAATTCATCATTACCTTTTCTTTCAACGCTCATTCCGGTGTCAGTTTTCCTCTAAATGGAAATACGAAATATATAAAACATCTTGCGCGGTGTTACAGAAAATAGCTACGTGCTATGAACCTGCTGCACGCATTTCGATCACACTAATAACAGTCGTGATAACAGCATGGATCTCTTGTGGGTTGATTAGGGGCAGGGAGCTAAATCTTGCTCATCCGTTCCGTGGCAGGAATAGCCTGATTCCATAGAGTCTCAAAGACGAGACGTTGCTGCTGCACCAGTTCGGAAACGGTGCTTTTTACAAGCCTTATCAGAGAATTGCCCTGCTTTACCCCCGACACGTACTCTGTATCGCTTACTGCAAAATTGCCTTTGACTCCATCCAGATGCCGAAGCTCTGCGAAATTCATTATTTCCACGCAGTACGTAAAGTTGTCTTTTGTAATTTCCGTAATGTATCTTATCTTTACGCCGCGCTTTTTTGCTGCGGCATAGCCTTCTTTGACCTTGCTGACTGAAAAAGAAGGCAGAGTAGAGTCAACGCAGGCATACCAGATTCTCGTTGTATTTCTCTGAAATGCAAGTATTTCATTGACTATTTCCTTTTCATTTGTAAGGACGATCGTCTTGCCATCCAAGCATGAGAGAATCGAGATTCCCAGCTTATATTCGCTGGCGATTTCAGGCTTTTCGCTTGACGGGCAGTGGTACGGCGACTTGACAAAGGTAAATTAACCACAAGAGAGGACTAGTAGTAATTACTTTTTGGACAAGTCATTGGTGTTCAGAGATGCCAGTAGGGCTGCCTGGATCTCTGTGTGGACACTGGTAGGGATAGGCATCGGGGAGATCCTGGTATCGACTTTTACCGGCAGCCTTACTCTTTTCGCAGACGGACTAGACTCGATGGCAGATGCGCTAGTCTCTTTCATCGTATGGTTTGGGATAAGGATGCTGCAGAAGCCAAAGAGCACTCTGTTCCACTTTGGCTATGCAAAGATAGAGAGCTTTGCCGCTTTCGTCGCTGCCGTCGTTATAGTGATCCTGGGCGTATTCATAGTATACCACGCTTATGAAAGGATCCTCAGTCCAATCGAGATCGTAAACCCAGAAATTACAATGATAGCCCTTGTCGCAGCAGGCAGTATTTCACTCCATCGGGCGTTCAAGGTAAGAAACGTCGCCAGAAAGTACGACCTGGTCTCACTGAACCTTGACGCCAAGAACTCCATCAAGGATGGAACCGCTTCATTCGTTGGTTTTGCAAGCATCCTCGCGGGCTACTTTGGAATACCTTACATGGATTCTGTCGGCGGCATCCTCATTGCAGGATACATTTTCTTCATGGCCTACACAGCCTTCAAGGAATCGACTCTGGTGCTAATAGACGCAGTAACGAATCCCGAGCTCCAGCAGAACATCGCAAATCATCTACAGAGCAAATTCAACGTACAAGTGGAAAAAATACTCCTCCGGCCGATTGGCCGGAATTTTTCGGCACAGGTCCATGTGGAGCTTGACAGGACCATGACACTGGACAAAGCCAACGAAATTCTGACATTGATACGCAAGTCCGTGCTTGAAGACTTCAAGGCCGAGGACGCCGTCGTTATACCAAAACCCGTTTAGCGCCCACTCAAATGGTACGTGCGCTCGCATGCGTATGCCTATCGCAAGATTTTTCATTTACAAGATTGATTAGCTTTTCGCAGGAATCAGGTAAATTATATAATACCTTTCACAATCCTCTTTCTGCATGATGAAGCGGAACCGCAGGCACTTTTTTTGGACGCAGAGGCGAGCGGGAGAGGCGGTAACCATCGCCAGCGGAATTGGCGTGACTGTCCTTGGAGCTGTGCTCGGGATACAATTCGTCGCATACGGCGGGCTGTGCATTGCAGGCCTTGGAGTCGCGTCGATATTCTGGAGATGAAATCCGCCAGTGCCAATTAGAAGGATGGCAGTTATTGCAATAGTTGCCGTTGGGCTCGTTGTTGCTGGCGTGGCAGCATTCGCTCTTTCCACGCAAGCGACTGGCGGCGCAACCGAAATGAAATCTGGCGACAGTACTCAAAGCAATGTCAGCAACGATGCTCAGCAGATCATTTCAAGGCTGACGGCATCTACTGAGAATGCCCCGGCTCTGGGTAACAACGACGCCAAAGTCACGCTCATCGAATTCGGTGACTACCAGTGCACCTGGTGTCATCGATGGCACGAATCCACAAAGGACACGCTGGTGCAGGACTACGTAGATACTGGAAAAGTGAGATTCCTATTCAAGGACTTTCCGATAAACGACTTGTCAGACAGGGCATCATCCATGGCGGCAGAGGCGTCCTACTGCGCCGGCGACCAGGGCAAGTACTGGGAATACCACGATGAGCTATACGTCAAATGGGAGGGTGAAAATACTGGCTGGGTAACGAAAGACAGCCTGAGGCAGTTTGCCGACAACGTGGGTCTGGAACAGGAAGAGTTTTCGGAATGCCTGGACTCTGGAAAGCACGGTAATCTTGTCAGGGAAAACTATAATCTTGCAGTCGCTGTCGGGCTGAACGCCACGCCCAGCTTCATTATACTCTCTGGCGATGATGACCCAAAGCTGCTAAGGGGAGCGCATCCGTACTCTACTTTTCAGCAGGTCATTGATGATGCATACAGCAGTACCAATCCTAAGATAGTGTCAGAACTAGGCGCAGAATCGAAATATCTTAGTTCTACTTTCGAACCTTGGAAGGAAGATGTCTTAAGTAAACTTTCCCGCATTGAAGAATCTGGCCGCTTCAGCTTTGGAGAAGAACGAGTGGTGGAGAACAAACTTCGTGATAATCAACCGTATATTCAGACAGTGTATTATCTACATGATAGCAAGGAAGATTGCTGCGATGGCATTATTGGATTTCTCGAATTGACAGAATATACTGGTAGTCAAATCATTAATATCGACGTACAGTCGGTCCCCGGCGACTTGGAAGAAACTGCAAGGGCGGTGGGCATTCTGGATGTAGCTGCACAACAGCTCATTCCCGAATGGGAGCCGTCCAGAACGAATATTGCGGAATGGGCTGTAGAACTTGCCAGCTCAGAAACAAGAGAAGAAACGCAACAATTTGGTGATAAGGCGGTGAGACTGAACTTGTATGATGGACACGGGTACAAACTAAGGATCGAAGCTGTTCTTCAATAAACCTATCTTAGTCTGGTGACAATTTACAGCCTTTTGTCTTTCTTGGGCGGGCAGTTACTTCATTAGCTGAAATCACAATCGCTGAGTTTGGAGCAGTGATATGAGTTTATATGAACTGGCTTTGGGTGGTCGTGATATCAGATAGTAGCTTTCATTGCGATGCTTGGTTATATTCGAGTTGCCTAGCTCAGTCAGTAGCTGATCAAATACTGACGGCCGGTGAGCTGAAGGAGGATTTCCTGCGCCTCTCTCAGTGAGGAGTCAACTTCTTTCCTTCTCTCTT
>DATBMW010000005.1:0-26464 GCA_036554645.1 Nitrososphaera sp. | reverse complement strand
CTCTACGCAGAGTGCACAGCCTATGCAGTGTTGTTCGCTAATATCCGGAAGTATTGCGACTGGCATCTAATTCACTTAACAAAACGATCCATGCTGAATCTATTTAAACCCTATGGCTATTTTATAACAGCGATATAATTCGTGCAGACGCTGCATATAGCCTTTGACGACACCGACTCGCGCGCAGGAAGGTGCACTACCCATCTTGCGTACAGGGTGATGGAGCGCTTGAAAGGCATGGGAGCGGAGCTGGTTGATTATCCGCTTCTCGTACGGCTCAACCCGAATATCCCCTGGAAGACCAGGGGCAACGGCGCTGTATGCCTTCGCGTCAGAGTGCATGACCCGGCCGGTGTGATGGATCATGTCAGGCAGGCAGTAGAAGAGGGCTCTGCAATAGGCAACGGTGCAAATCCGGGCGTCGCATTTCTTATTGGCGAGAGTGTTCCAGTAGAACTCCAAGAGTTTGGTAGGCGCGCGCTTTACGACGTACTGAGCAGACAGATGGCAGAGAAGGTGGCCGCGGCCGCCGGCGTTCAGTACCATACTTTTGGCAACGGCCAAGGCCTAGTGGGATCAGTTGCAGCGATGGGACTTTTGATGACTGATTCCGATTACACCTTTGAGCTCATCGCATATAGAAAGCCAGAGAATTGCGGAAGGCCGCGCGCGGTAGACGAGGAAAAGGTTGTCAGGTTCACCACGGAAACCTATCCCAACACTTTCAACAATTATGACCGTAACCATCGCCGCGTGCTTTTGGCTCCTCACGGCCCCGATCCTGTATTTTTCGGAGTACGGGGAGAGAACCCGGAAGTGTTGATGTCCGCCCTGCGTTCCCTAGAGCCCGAAGAGGTTCTTGACGGCTGGATGATTTTTCGCTCAAATCAGGGAACAAACATGCATCTCGGGAACGAACTGCCGTTCATAGGGATCAAGGCGTACACGGCCGGCTGTGCTCGGTGCAAAGTAAAGACCGGGCCGCGGGCGATGCAAGGCGGGCATGTCATTTTCACCGTGGAGCAGGATGGAATACAAATGCCTGCCGCAATTTACGAGCCGACCGGACTTGCAAGCGTCGCAGTAAAACTTGAGCCCGGAGATCTCGTCGAAATCGGATTTGGGGTCAGGAAAGGAACGACGAAACACCCAAAGATCCTCAACATTGAATACCTGTCTGTGCTGGAGGTCGCGCCAGTTTTCGAACCGCGAAATCCACTTTGCAGAATGTGCGGCAAGCGCATGAAATCAGAAGGATCGAGCAAGGGCTACCAGTGCGACAGGTGCAAGTTCAGAGATCCGAAAGGGACCAAGGTTCTGATACCGATGGACCGTGAGCTGAAAGCTGGCCTGTACCTTCCGACGCCAAAGGCGCACCGCCACCTGACAAAACCTCTACAGAGATATGGCATTGAAAAAAAGAATTTTCGATTGGAAGAATGTGTAGCGAGGGGTTGATTTGAACAACCGCTCTGCGGGTATCTCTGCTTTCGCTTATGAGCCCGCCGGGATAACCTGGCTTCCCCACCTCGCTGTCTACATTTTGATTAGAGGGCGATATAACTCTGTTTGTATTTTGAAGATTTGTAACAATAGTTCAGGAAAAAAATTGGAAAAAGAAAAAAGAGGTCGGTTAGACTCTCTTGTTTGCTTTCAGATCCCAGCTTGCCTTTACTGCTTCGCCAAGGCTTCCGTCGGGATTCATTGGTATGTATTCGTATTCGATCTTGGCAAAGTTTATGCTGAACTGGTCTGTTGGGACCGCGCCAGAGCTGCCACCTGTGCGATAAGAGCTTATCAGCACATCAGTCAGCGTGACTTTGAGGAATTCCTGTCTTCCCGCGCCTTCCTTGATCGCTACCAGTGTTGCCATCTTGAAGTGTTCACCCTGTGCGCATGCTTGCATCAGCACCGGTGAGGCCTTGTCCAGCTTTTTCATAAAATGAAAGTCCTGCATGTAGACTTTGCCTGCACCTCCGCCACCTGAAGCCAAAGCTCCGCGGTTGGTCTCTCCCCAAGAGTACGAGTCTATTTCGATCCAGTTCTTATGAGCGCCATCTGCAGATTCCCCGTCCACCCCTTCGATCTTTAGAAAATAGTCCACTGCTGCGGCGTCTGCCAGCAGAACCGGAGGGATGTCGAGTGATTGTGGTGCGCTGTCTGTTTGCATTGACGCTGCCGCGGCGACATAAGTCGCCAGGATAGAAGCGGCAGCTATCGATGCCAGTTGGAACTTGTTTGGAGTTCGCATGCAAATGCGTTAGCTCGCGAGCTGAAAAGTCCTCGCGTGTAGCTTTTCCCTATGGATACAAAAAGATCCCAGCCACCAAGAATTGGGTTCTGTATCGCGTCGGATGAGATTGGAGCACAACTACCTCAGAGAGAGCATACGGGGTCAGCACAAAATGATTACAGATTCAGAATGCTACTCTTGAACTGAGGCTAACGAATTACTATCCAGGCGCATACGGTTTTTCTGATGGACGCTCTGCAAACTCTCTGAGAATACTTATTCCTTCATCTCCTCTGACCTGGAACTCTATCACGTAATGATCAAAGCACTCGTACTTTTCGCAGTTGGTAGCACCGACGAGAGCGTATCGCACATCTACTATCTCGATATTGCCTTGACCGAAGTGTTGTTTGATGAGCTGAGTAGTAGTCTGAAAGTCAACACCTTCAAGATTTCCTAGATTAGGCTCTTTCTTGATTATTGACGAGTTGTAATATGTGGCTAACCATTTGATATTACAGAGGTCTTCAATGCAGTCAACAGGATACCACTCAAACCACGCAGTTTTGGGAATGAATCTGAAATCATCCGAGTTAACTGTATCGAACTGGATGATTATGAACAACGACAAGATTATGCCTATTCCTCCAGCGACAAGACCTATGAGGAAGGCTGGCAGAGCCTTTACCAACAAAACGGTCATGGCTTGACTCGTAATTGAAGCTTTGTCGGTAAGTAGATGCGACGATTTGTTACAGGCAAATGATCCAATCTCATCCGACGCGATACAGAACCAAGAATTGATATAGATTTATTTCGGCCCGTCACTCAATAGAGGCACCGACAAATGAACTCAAAGACTCTCAAGGACATCGACTTTGGGAAGCGCGACGGGCTCCTGCCTGTAATAGTGCAGGACAGAAAAACCAAGGACATACTCATGATGGCATACGCAAACAAGGAGGCCCTGGCCAGCACTATCGAGACTGGAAATGCCTGGTTCTGGAGTACGTCGCGCAAGAAGCTGTGGATGAAGGGAGAGGAATCTGGCAACGTGCAGCCCGTCCATGAGATCCTAGTCGACTGCGATTCTGACGCCTTGTTGTACATCGTCGACTCTGACAGGCCGGCGTGCCACACGGGCAACAGGTCATGTTTCCATAACGTGCTGAAATGACTGCTGGCCTGGGGACGATTTGCAAGCAGTCAGCATTTTATTGTGATTTTTATAGCAAAGCCAGAGTTTAGTGATACAATATATGTGGTCGTAAAAGTTTAGTAATACTAAAATGTGATTAGAGAGGTTTTAATCACATTCTTTTTGATGGAGAGTAGAAAATCATGGGCAGCATCAGGTCATTAAAGTGCAGAGAGTGCGGCAAAGAGTACGAGCCGCAATTTCGCTATGTCTGCGAGGAATGCTTTGGTCCTCTCGATGTTCTCTACAAAGATGTCAAGGTGGACAGGCATACATTTGAGCTGAGGGAAAAGACCTATTGGCGTTACTTCGAGCTCCTGCCCATTTCTGACAGGAACAATGTGGTAAGCCTGAATGCTGGACTTACACCCCTGCAGCATGCGGACAAGTTAGGTGGCAAGCTTGGGCTAAAGTCGCTCTATGTAAAGAATGATTCCGTCAATCCTACATTTTCATTCAAAGACAGGCCCGCAGGAGTTGCAGTTTCAAGGGCGAAAGAAACGAAGCTGAAAGCGGTTGGCTGCGCGTCGACCGGAAACCTTGCGTCAGCAACCGCGGCTCACGCGGCAAAGGCCGGCCTTCCCTGTTATATTTTCGCGCCCTCTGACATAGAGCACGTAAAGATCGCCCAGGCGCTCTCGTACGGCGCAGAGTTTGTCGCAGTCGACGGGACATATGACGACGCCAACAGGATCGCCGCCATAATCGGCGATTCCAAGGGAATAGGGATCGTGAACATTAACATGAGGCCGTATTATGTCGAGGGCTCCAAGACGCTCGCATACGAGGTGGCAGAGCAGCTGGGCTGGGAGGTTCCTGACAACCTGGTAATCCCGGTGGGCAGCGGCGCGATGCTCAATGCCATCTGCAAGGGCTTTGAGGAGCTGCATTCACTGGGGCTCATTGACAGCCCACGCAGCATGAAAGTCATCGCGGCCCAGCCGCATGGATGCGCGCCTATTGTTGACGCGTACAGGCGCAACAGCGAAGAAGTGATCCCCGTGGAGCGGCCAGAAACAATAGCAAAGAGCCTTGCCATTGGAGATCCTGGAGACGGCGTCTATGTCATAAGGAGGCTAAAGCAGTACAATGGAATTGCCGAAGAAGCAAACGACGGCGAGATCGCCGACAGCATACTGTTGCTTGCACAGACCGAGGGGATATTCACAGAGCCTGCCGGAGGCGTGTCAGTTGCAGTTCTCAGGAAGCTGATTGAAGATGGCAAGGTGGCAAAGGACGAGCGCACAGTCTGCTACGTGACTGGCAACGGTCTAAAATCTACGGAAGCAATTGTTGGCCTGCTGCCGAAATTAACAGCAGTCAAGCCGGACGCCGCGCAGGTCGCGGCGATGATAAGGTGAGATGACACTGGCCAGGGTAGAATTCGTCGTTCCTTCAGTATTGAACAGGGGCCAGGGAGAGAAAAAGATCCCGCTGGAGGCCCAGGACTTGCAGGACGCGTTTGGCAAGGTGTCCGAGCAGATGGGAGATGATTTCAAGCGCAGAGTGTTTGATCACAACGGCAAGCCCAGGTCTCTTATCAACATCTACATCAATGGCAAGAACATGCGCTTTAGCAGCGGCATGACTACACCCCTAAAGGACGGCGACTCTGTCTACATCCTTCCCGCCGTAGCAGGTGGGGCGGAGCTGACAAGCGACGAATTGCAACGATACTCAAGGCAGGTGATGCTTGAGGAGATCGGCTTTGAAGGAATGGAGAAGATAAGGAGCGCCAAAGTTTGCGTCGTCGGGGCTGGTGGAATAGGCAACCCAGTGATAACCCAGCTCGTCGCCATGGGCATAGGCAGCCTCCGCATAGTGGACAGGGATGTAATTGAAGTCACCAACCTGCACAGGCAGCACCTTTACACTGACGACGACATCGGTCGGGTCAAAGTAGAGGCTGCGGCAGAGCGGCTCCGCAAGCTCAACCCAGGTGTCCAGATAGAAGCGGTTCCAACATCGGTTACAAAATTCACAGCTGAAAGCATCGTCAAGGGCTTTGATGTTGTCGTCGATGCGCTTGACAGTGTGGACGCGCGTTACGCACTTAATGACGCCTGCATCAAGAACGACATACCATTGATCTACGCCGGAGCAATTGGCGTAACCGGCTCTGTGTCGACGATACTGCCAAACAAGTCCGCGTGCCTGCGCTGCATGTTTCCCGAGTTGAACGAAGAAGAAATGCCCGCGTGCAGTACTGAAGGAGTCCACCCTTCAATTCTGTACCTGGTGGCGGGAATACAGGTCTCTGAAGTGGTGAAGATAATCAAGGGCGAAGAGCCGAGTCTGGTCAACAAGCTCCTCTACATCGACCTGGGCCAGCTCTCATTTGACAAGGTGCAGATGCACAGGCAGCAAGAGTGCCCCTCTTGTGGAATTGACAGAAAGCAAAGCGACCTTGCCGCTTCAAAGCTGATAATCGAAGAGCTCTGCGGAAGGGACAGGGGCAAGAGGACATGGACTGTTACGCCTTCAGAGCCGGTTCCGGTGAGCCTGCCGGGCATTATGAAAAACGCCGAGTCGCTTGGCTATGAGGTCAGGACAAGGGGCAACCTCGGGATAACGGCGGTCAACTCTGGGAGGATGTCTGTCAGCTTTCTTTCAAGTGGCGCTGCCACCATAGTTGGTGCAAGGGACGAAGATGACGCCATAAAGATTTACAACACGTTTGTGGACGGCGCTTCGTCCGGCTAGCCAGCGTCCATGAATTCCATCATGCTTGACTGAGATTTTTTTTCTTCCTTAAAGATCAATTTCAGTTCGAGCGAAAGCGACTGCACCCGGCTCTTCAGGTAGTCGTTGATGTTGTATTCGCTGCACATCCCCGTTGCTATTCCAAGGTATTTTTGCACGGCGCCCCTTGTCACGGTCTGTATGAGCTCGCTCTGGCATTCCGTGCACTTGCCCATGAGTGGCATCCGGCGAAACCTCGAGCCGCATGAAGTGCAGCGGAACATCTGGGATGAATACGATCTCATGTTTCCCATGATGTCAGGCAGTATGTGGGTGGTGAGGACCATTGCCGCAACTTCGTCAGGGTCCACTGCGCTGATCAGCTTGGCGGTATCGAACTGCATCTTTAGCTTTTCTTCCATGGTATTCAGAGTCGAATAGGCGCTTCGCTGTTGTTTTGTTGTCAGCGAGTCGGTAGAGTGGGTAAAGCTGTATCCAAAGAACTGGCGCTCTTCTCCTATCCTGACCTTTATCGTCTCTATGCCTGCAACGTCGCCGGCCTTTGCCTGCTTCCAGGTTGCCTCGTAAAATTCGAGTGGGTACCCGCTGGCGATATCGACGTTGTGAGCCTGGCGCTGCACCTCGTGGGGCAATACCACGGGCTGTATCAGCAGCGGCGCGTCCATGAGCCCGCCTATCTTGTCCGGAAGAAAGTCAAAGGAAAAGTTCAGAAACGCATCCATTAGGAGCATTATCGAGTCGGCGTCTCCATCGCAGTCGCGGCGCTTTGCAGAGTGCCAGACAGGTGAAGCCAGGCAGACCTGCGAGTCGGTGAATCCGACTATTCGTCCCATTATGCCCACCGAAGTGTGCGGCGCAAGTCCTACTATCATGTGGCCCACAAGGTCGCTGATGGATGACACTTTGTAAAATGGGTCCAGCTCGTACAGCTTGTCGAGCTCATCGTCAATGAACCTGGCAGCACTGAGGAGGTGCCTTGCAGAGTCGCGCGGGATAATTACGTCCTGTATCATCAGCTCGACTATTTGATCCGGCGACGTGAGCTCTTTTCCCAGATAGTCACGCGTGTATCCGAGGTCCTTCAACTTTGCAACGCTGACATCTACCCAGGCGGGCTTGAAGTGTGTCAGCGGCTCGTTGGTCGCGTCGAACCTTATCGTGCCATCCTTGAAAGAGTACAGGCCGTGCTTTTGGCGCAGTATGCCCTTCTCCAAGGGCTCTGCTGCCCTGTCCCGGCTCATCAGTGATTTTACACCCTTGAAGGGATCCGTAGCAGTGTGCTGCACTCTTTTCTGGGCGCTTTCCAGCGCTGCCTTTAGTGGATAGCTCGTTGAAGAATAGGTATGCCCTGTTCTGCCGCATTTTGGGCATTTTTCACCTTCTTCGATTTCTGTCCTGCATGCGACACATGTGCAGCGCAGCATCGTTGGGGCACCGCAGCTCCGGCAGTGCGTCCCAAGAGAGGGGGTCTTGCATTTATCGCAGTAGCGGTTTGCTATTTCGGCATAGAATGATGCGTCCTTGCATGCCTTCAGTATGTCGCGTGTCGCCCCGCCCTTTGCTCCCACCGGGAAAAGAACGTGGATCGGAGGCTTCATTTTGCGCTCTGATGCCTTTTCAGGCCTTCCGACCCTGACTGCAATTGTTGATGAAAATTTTGGTGCGATTTTGATGCCACCAGACTTGTATGCAAGCTCTAGCGCGTCGTTGCATTCATCGGTCACGGCTCCTCTCAAGAGCCTGCGAAGCGATGCTTCCTGGCCTGCATCGTCAAGGGCAATACTTCCGTTTGAAATGGAATGCTCTACGCCCAGCTTTTCGAGGATGTCCTTTAGCCTCGGGTCGTTTTGCAGTTCATCGCCCCGTGAAATTATTTCTTTAAGGTAGAGTGCGTCAGAGATGCTGATTGCTTCCCAGTAGAACGAATATCTGGGATGGAGTGGAACGCCCAGCTTTTCACTAATTTCGAATGCTTCTTCGACACCCGGAATGACTGCCATCGGATTTTCGACGAGTTGTGCCAGCCTCTGCCTGTCTGTGATGTCATTTCTCTGCAGCAGCTTTGAGGCAAGTTGCAGGGCCCAGATTTCTTCGACATGGCTTGCGGGAGGCAGCTGCGCGTTATTTTCGAGAAAGTCGCCGTAACTTATCAGCATGTCTCCAAGGTACAGGATCTTGCTAACTCGCTGCCTGATTTTCTCGGCATCCTGAACCGTTGAAACTTTCAGCACCTGGCCGTCATCGAGCCTGACCAGCGGAGGCTCGATTGTGTCAACCAGGGCCAGAGTCGAGGCCTTGCCGGGCATGTCCATCTTGATCTGGGTGCCCGCTACTATTGCATAGTTCAGCAGCGCCGGCACTGCCGGGTGGATTCCAACTGTCGCAAAGCCGGTGTTGCAGCACCGCCCGTACCGCAGGCGAAAGCCGCCTCCTCTTTTCGCCATGGAAAGAACCGGCCTGCCGGTGATGACTTCGGACATCCTGTGATGGGCCGCGTCGTCTTCACCGGTTTGTATCGCGCCTTTTAGTTCCTTCAGCCACTCCCATCCATCCAGCTTCAAAGTTTCTACCAGTTTCAGGAGCTTGCGGCTTCGCCCAATGAGCCCGTCGTTCATCACCCTGAGCGCGCCGCCCCGGACCCTGTCGGTAGCTATCCGTCGCATTCCCTTGTGGCCGACAATGTCGACGGGGTCTGTGTCGACGCCGTCGAGTTCCACAGGCAGGCTTGAAATGCATCTCACAACATCTTCGTCAAGCACCTTGAACTGGAATCCCATCACTTCCCGCTCGTAGATCCTCAGCTCCTCCACAAACCTGCCGGTTTCGTCGTCAAAGGAATTCGCCTTGTAGCTTGCGAGGCCTGCGACCTTTCTTGCGTGGTCGGCTATTAGCATGGTGAGCGCGGCCTCCGTCCCCCCTGCAGACCTTATGGGGCCGGCAAATGAAACGGACAGATATTGTGAGCCGTCAGAATTGCCCTTGATTGTGACGTCTGATATTCCCTGGAGGGGAGCGACAGTCACCCCCTCTGTCACAACCGCAAGCGAGACTCTCACCGCGTTATCGAGCCTGGTCCTGAGGTCGCCGGAACCATAATCGCCGGCAGTTATTTCTTCAGCTATCTTGAGCGCCGCTTTCTCTTTTGTGGTCTGGGACAGGAGGGCCCGCAACCTTGCCGCGATATCAATGTCATGCATCTTGGCGACCCTGTCGGACAGGTCATAGGCAATCTTTGGTTCTACAATGTCTGCGACATCGAAGCCTTTGCGCCTTGCCTTTTGCGCGTGTTGGTAGTACTGGTAGACGCTGTTGAGGATCTGTCGGTGATAATTGCGATAGTACTCTGGCATCCGGACATCCTTAAGGCGGATATCGGCTTCCTCCAGGATCATGCCTTCATCGCGACCGGATTGCTTTGAGTATTGCCGAAAACTTTTCCTGCCAGTCGCCGTCCTTTTCGATCATTGTGCCAATGACGATAATGTCGGCGCCTGCCTTTGCAATTTTGGCCGCAGCTTCTGCTGTGCGGATCCCGCCGCCGACTATGAGCGTGCCTTCGTAGTGCTTCCTCACCACCGCGACCATCTCTGGCGGGACGCTCTGCGAGGCGCCGGATCCTGCTTCCAGGTACACGAACCTCATCCCCATGAACTGCGCAGCGAGGGAATACATGGCGGCTATCTTTGGTTTGTGAAACGGTATCCCCCGGGCCCTGCCGACAAACCACGCTGCAGTCCCTTCACCCACAATGATGTAAGCGGTCGGCAGCGGCTCTATCCCATATTTCTTTACTGCAAACGCGCCAAGCGCCTGGGCCTCTGTGATAAAGTAGGGATTTTCAGAGTTGAGCAGGGAGCTGAAGAGGATTGCGTCTGCCTTTGGTGACACGCCGGTGACGTTTCCGGGAAACAATATCACAGGGACTGTGACTTTGGCCTTGATCTCTGTAACGACTTTTGTGAGCTCGAGCTGGTCTGTCACGGAGGATCCGCCCAGAAGGACGGCAGGCGCACCCATGTCCTGGAGCTTTCTTGCGACTGATGCCGCGTCAGTAGAGTTTTCAGAATCGATTAGTGGAAGACAGATGGTCCCGCGCTTTTTTATCTCATCGCGCAAATAACTTTCGACCTTTCCCCCGGCACCCAACTCTCTTGTTGAAAGGATCAAGTCATTTTAAAGTTTGATGCTACATCAGGTTTTAATACCAAACAGGCGCTATACAGATCTGTATAGTTTCTATGGCTTCGCCAGATTCCATTTCTAACAAGGTTTTCAGGGAACTTGTTGCAAATTCTCTATTTACCGAAAAGCAGATTTCTATAATTTCGAAAAGGTTGCAGGGAGCGCCCAGGCCAGAAAACATGACATCCGGCGCATACTACAGGCAGGTAGGACAGTGCAGGGATAAGGTTTATGCCCTGTTGTATAGCATGATTCTTCTGCAATCGACGGGTGTGATACAGCCGGAGGGGCTTGTGACATTGAGCAGGCTTGGAGAGCAGATCGGTGTGATATTCGCATCACAAGCGCGTGATGTTGCGCGTGATGTTGTGACATTGGAACGCATCACAGACATCACATCCGTGCTCAATCAGCTGGTAAAAAGGCTGTCTAACTTGTAAAAAGGTCTTGATCTAGTGTGATATATCACGCGGTTGTGACATCACGCGTGATATATGGCCATAGATCTGGCTGGAATCGCTGGTGACATCACAGGCAATGTTGTGATATACGCCGCGCTGGCGTTCTTTTCAGGCATGGCAGGGGTGATATTGTATCACAGGCTCGCCAGAGCGTTCCAAAAGCGTGATTATCACGCGGACGACGGCGTGATTGAGGCGGTCGTCCAAGAGTATTCTCGCCGGCTGGGAGACTATGACCGCGTGATTGCCGACCTGAGGACAAAGGTGGACATTTTGGAATTGAGGGCGGAGGCGCCTGCGCCGGCTGTGATATCCAGTGTGACATCACAGGAGCCGCAACATCACGCGCGTGTGATATCGCCTGCCGCCGTCACGCAGCATGTCACACAGTCTGTGGAGAGGCCTGAAGGGCAGAACGGCACGACTGACTATATACTAAAGATGCTGGCAGAGAGGCCCCGGACATCCAGGGAGGTCCAGGTCGCTATCGGCAGATCGCGTGAGCACACCGCCCGGCTCATGAAAAAGCTGACAGCCTCCGGCCTGGTGGACAGAGATTCTTTGACCAAGCCGTTCAGATATACCGTCACTGGTTCAGGTCATGAGAGGTTGAAGGAGAAGGTTGCATCCGAGATGCGGTCTCCTTAGCTCTATAGACCCACTCTTTGCCCTGCCGGTTTCTGGCAAGCCTGCCCCGCTCAGAATACCTGGACAGGTAAGTCGAGATAATGCTCAACTTTATCGGCTCGTTGAACTGGTCTTCATAGAGCTCGAGGATATCAGATGAGGTGAAACTGCCGTAGGGGAACTTGCCTTCCACGAGGTGCCATATCCTCTCTCCAACTGACGCAGGGGCCGGCCTGTCTGTCGCGTCGGCGTGGCTGCTGCCGTTGACCGACTCTATGTTGAGAAGATCCATGAACTCTACTATCTTTAGGACCTTCTCCTTGGAGACATTGCCCTCCAACGAGAGGTTGTACTTGCTCCCCTCTGCGTCCTCTAACTCTATCTTGAACTTTCTTTTTCCCGAGCTCATTTCCGGTAAAGGTAGCTGCACGTGTTAACGTCTTAACACTTAACAACAGCTCTGTCAATGCTGATAACAACCAGCTTAGCTAATGTTAACTCTGGATGAGGTACAAGCTAGGTTCGTTAACAAGCGAAGTATTGTTTTGGATGATTCAAGTGGGGGACAGACGGAATTTGGTTCCAGTGGAAATGGAGGGGTTGTTGTTGGTTCGTTATTGCTGTTAATGACCTATCTTAACACTCCAGTGGAAACAAAGGGGTTCAATTACGGGCTTTTCAGCTCCAACCGATCGTGGAAAGTTAACAGTAGGCAATTGACTGACAACATGCTGTAGTGGCCCACCCCTTACTTTCTACTCCACACCTCTTCTCTGAGCTTATGAAATACCATTGTACTGAATTGATATGATAATTGGTACAAGTTGATTTGAGGGTTTAAAATGGACTTGTTAACATGGCTGTTAAGGCAAGGTTAACAAATTAGATTTCTGGATAAGAAAGCAAGGGGTGGCGGCGGGTTAAAATTGCAATGGTGGGTGGATATGTCGCTTGAGCTCTTCAGACATTGACAATATTTTCAACAAGGCAGCGTCTGGCAAATCACTGTTGAGGAACAGGCAGACCCTGACAATAGACTACGTTCCAGAAAAACTGCCTTTCAGAGACGCCGAGACTAAAACTCTGGCCCAGGTATTGTCGAGCATATTCAAGAGATCAAGGCCGTCAAATCTTTTGTTGTTCGGCAAGCCGGGAACTGGCAAGACAGCGGTGGTAAAGAACGTCATTGACCGACTGACAACAAAAGCCGCCGATTCAAAGATCGAAATGATGGCTCCTGTGGTGAACGCAAAGCTTGCCAACAGCCCCTACAAGGTGCTCTTTGAAATAGCGAAAGAAATTGGGATCAACCGCGAGCAGGAAGGCAGGGTTCACTTTACCGGCCTTTCGATGGGGGAAGCCACCGACAGGATACTACAGTTCATCCAAAAGAAAAAACTCCACGTCATCCTTGTGATAGACGAGATCGACTCACTTGTCGAGAAGAGCGGAGACGACATTCTCTACAGCTTTACAAGGGCCAACCAGCACATGGTAAAGGGAGGCTTTGTGACACTCATCGGAATTTCAAACAGCATCGACTTTAAGGACAACCTGGACCCGCGTGTGCGCAGCAGCCTGAGCGAGGAGGAGGTTGTATTCAATCCATACACCGTTGATCAGCTGCGTCAGATCCTACATGAAAGGTCGCGGCTCGCTTTTGCAGAAGGCGCTGTAGCCGACGCTGCCATCAACCTGTGCGCAGCGATGGCGGGCAGAGAACACGGCGACGCCAGAAAGGCGATCGACCTCCTGCGGATTGCTGCAGAGCTGGCCGAGCGCGAAGGCGCAAGCAAGGTGGCCGAGAGTCATGTCCGAGCCGCGCAGGAAAAGATGGAGAAGGACACGCCGTACGAGATCCTGAAAAATGCCCCGACCCACACAAAGCTAGTCATGCTGGCAATAATGAGATCCAGGAACGGCAATACAGGCGAGGTCTACAACCTGTATTCTTCAATATGCAAAAAGGCCGACCACGACCCGCTGACACAGCGGCGCATCACACAGATAATCAGCGACCTGGATCTAATGGGAATGGTGACCACGGACGTCGTCAGCCAAGGCCGCTACGGAAGGTCGCAAAAGATCGCTATAGCGGTGCCTCCGGCCACCATAAAAGATGCGCTGGGAGAACTTGCCATAGTCACTACTGACGATTGAAATCATGCAGGAACGGCTGCAGCGTCGCAAGATTCACCAGAACGGCAATTCCCGGCGTCGGCATGATCCCCATGGTCTGCTGGAATTTTGTCTGGGCCTGCCATGCCCCCGAGTTGACAATTAGCGTCCCCCTATAGTTCTGCACATCCACTACATGGACGTGGCCTGAGTGCAATATATCTGGAATTTCCGAGATGACCATCATGTCCTCCTGCTCTGGAGCTATGGGCGTGCGCTCTCCGTACGTAGGGGCCAGGTGGCGCGCCTTGAGAAATACCTTCATTGCTTCCGCCGGCTTTGAGTAAGAGAGCCCGGGAGTAGTCGCTATCACATCGTCAAGGCTCTGGCCGTGGTACATCAAGACCTTGACTCCATCGAGCTCCACAAACGCCGGATTGCCCAGCATGACACAGTTTTCAAGATCGGACAGATCCTTTCTTGGAATGCAAGGCTGTGGGAGGGCGCGCCTTCCAGGATCGTGGTTTCCAGGAATGACCAGCATCTTGATGTGCCTTGGTACCTTTGAAAAGAGTTGAGCCGCGTGGCCCATCTGCCGCGTCGCATCCATCTCTATCAATTCCTTGTCCTGGTTTGGAAATATCCCGATCCCGTCAATGAGGTCGCCGCCAAAGCATAGGAACTTGATCTTGCCCACGATTTCGTCGTCGGTGGAAGACAACCACTCAAGGAATCGCAGGAATTCCTGTTCCATGAAATACTTGCTGCCGACATGCAGATCTGAAATCAGGACGGCATACGACTCTGACCCACTCTTATTCGGCAAGTGATCCGGGATATCCGGGGTGATGATATTTCTTGCGACTGTTACCCCGGGCGCACTCTTGCTTCCATTTTCAAGCTCGAGCATCACCATCTGGTCAAGGGCAAGGGCAGAAGCCTGCTTCCTCGCGTCCTCGGTTACTGCCATCACATTGAGAATTCCGGTATAGTCGTCTATGGCGAGCTCGATCCCGTTCTTTTTCGCGCGCCGGGACATGAGAAGGCCTGCCACAATGGTGTTCTGCCCATTCTGGATGCCGCGTTCCGGTTGCTTGCCGTTGCGCGAGCTCTGCCTTACGGATGCAACCTTGGAAATCCGCTTGCTATCGGGCCGCTGAGAGAGTATTCGCATCGACTTCTCGAACCTGCTTCGAAATAGCGCAGCATAACCCGCGACACCCTCGCCGCTCGTGACATTGGGGGTGGGATCCAGCAAGATATTGCAGCTATGTTCCGCAGGTGCTTCCTGTTTTGCCGGCTCTTTTGGGCCGAGCAGGATCTTGATGTCCTCGACCAGAATCACAGAGTCTCTTGACTGTTTCTTTGTCTTGATGATCTCTTGCACCATCTTTACAATGTCCATCTGGAGGCCCCGGAGCATAGCAAATGCGTCTGGATGGATCTGAAACCCATTGCTTGTAGCATATGAAAGCGCATTGAAAACTTCATTCTGCAGAGCCAATGGTGAAGGGCCGGTTCTGATCGCAAAGTCATCCTTAATTAGATTTCTGTAGGCCCGCCAACACCATTTTATTCCTGCAATTCCTATTCTATGTAATGAAAAAATTCTGCGGCAGGTGTAAGAAGGAGCTGCCGGCAGACTCGAAATATCTCTTGTGTGATGAATGCCACAGAAAGACTATCAATGCAGAGGAAGACAGGGAATTCTTCGAGAACTCGCGGGTCCACTACTAAAACATTATAATTGGCCTGCGGAGTTTTTTCAGAGCGTGGCGACTACTGCCCAGAAGGCGAACCCGATTGCCGGCGTGGCTCTGGCCTTCTCTGCAATGGCAATGCTGTATTCGGTAATGCTCGTCGGAGTCTACATCACTTCATCGCATCAGGGGCTGTCCTGTCCGGACTGGCCGCTGTGCCCCAATGGATTCGGTCTCCCTTCAGAGAAGTACTTTTTTGAGCATACCCACAGGCTGATGGTAGTCATTACGGGAGGACTAATCTATGCAACGGCAGCCTATTCGGCGGCGCGCATGAAGCAGGCGCGAAAAACCGCATTCATCGCCGCCATAGCCGTCTCGGTGCAAATAGTCCTGGGCATGCTTGTAGTAACGACACGCCTTGAGCCTCTGCTGGTCGCGACTCATCTGTCCACAGGAATACTGCTTTTCGCGATGACCTTGATGACATTCCTCAAGGCGTACAGGGTAACCTTTGGAAGGAGCTAGCAGTACCATACAAAAATCAAATTCGGACAACACTCACCTAGACACAGACCCGGATCCGATTTCTGTAACTCTGAAAGCAACAATCTTTTTGATCAGTTCATAGGGAATCGGATTGTCCAGTGGGAATTGGACGGAACCTTTTCCCTGTTTATACGCTGACAATTCCTTGTTGAATGCTTTAGCGGCGGTTGGATTCGGATAAAATCCGATATGGTTTTTCCAAGCAGCGAAATGTACCAGAGATCTGCCATTCATCTTGAAAGTGGGAATTCCATAACTAATTGCCTCTATAGCCTCAGGCGCCGTTTCATGTATTGACCGCTTCACTCTTTCTAGAATGATTTGAACATCCTTGGGAAATGTATTGATGTATTCGTCCATTGTTTCGAACCTGTTTTTTCCCATTCTTCGTCACCTTAGATAATTGCTAATTTCATGGTTGGTATTATCCATGACTGCCCCAACCTCAAGCAGGATAAAAGGCGTTACTCCCCAAGGGGAAGCTAGTCCCTAATGTGATTCGTATTAGTTCATTGTCTGACGTTTCTCAGCACAAAACGACCTTTTTATCGACTCTAGAACAATTGACCATCAGGCTTAATACAAAAAATGACCAATGATAGACGAGAGTTGCAGGAAACAATTCTTCTCGTGGACCAGAAGCCGAGCACGGCCAGCCTAATGAAGACCTACCTGCGCGTCGACGGCTATGCAGTGGATCATACAGCCGACCCTTCAGAGGCCCTGAAATTTGCGAGCCAGGTAAAGTATGGTGTGATTATCACGGATCTGGTGATGCAGGGAATGACGGGCATAGACCTGTACCGGGAAATCAGGTCAAGCTACGACAGCCGGATCATCTTTATGTTTCTGCTCAGCGCCTCAAGCGAAGCGCTCAGGCTGCTGGGCTACCTGGACAGAAAAGACGTGATAAAAAAAGAGCCGCTTTCAATCAACGAGCTGATCCACAAGGTCAGGGCGGCCTTTACGAATAGTCGCTAAAGATGCTGTTCACGTGCGACAGCAAGTCGTTGCGAAGCTGGAGCACTTTGGTCCGCTTTTCGCCGTCCAGTCCGGTCATCAGCAGTGCGTCTAGACCTTCCACCAGATACTTTATGTTGGAAAGCGTAAGCAAAACCTGTGCCTCTTCCTGATTCTTGCTAGCCATTGCGTACTATACTATTAGCATAGCTCATTATTAACATCAATGGAGTATTCCGCCGCCATGTACAGGTCTCCAGGCGCCCTTGAGCTTAAAAGCTGAAATACCGTCGCCCGATAGATCACTCTTACGCATGGCCCAAAGCCTGCCTGGCAGCCCAAGCGACTACCAGCGCCAGACCATACTCAACCTGTACAATTCTGGTATCTCTCCAGAGATAATTGCCCTCCAGATGGACATCAGCAGGGACGAGATAGACAAAGTCATTCAGCGCGAGGTGGAGGAAGAAAATGCAAGATCGGCAAGGCAGGCTTCAGAATCGCCCTCGCTTGCTTCCTTTTACCTTGATGCAGTAGTAGACCTGGACAAGGCAGTCAAGATGGCTCAGGGGAGGGTGTGGAAGGCACTCAAGGTTGGCTCGGAATTCGACCTGTCGACTGACGAGTCCCGCGACATTCTTGCCAGGCTGGCCAAGTCAAAGGTGAACCTTGTGATACTCAACATCGACCTTGTGGGGTCCACCAGAATGTCAATGACCCTGCCAGTCGACCGGCTTGCGACAATAGTACAGGCGTTCACGCAGGAAATGTCGCTGACAATTGCCGCGTATGGCGGGTATGTCCTGAAATACGTCGGCGACGCGATACTGGCTTTCTTTATCGCCGAAGGGGAACCGTACCTTCCATGCGTCAACGCCGTCAACTGTGCCAGGTCGATGATAAGGATAATCAGAGAAGGCATCAATCCGATCCTGAACCAGTCCGACTATCCCGAGATGAACGTCAGGGTGGGAATAGATCTCGGTGAAAACGTCGTGGTCCAGTACGGGTGGGAGACCCACACGGTCGAGGGCAAGCAGCTGAGGTGGCCCCACTATGACATTCTGGGCTACACAATCAACGTCGCTTCAAAAATGACTTCGCTTGCCCGGCCCGACCAGATAGTGATAGGCCAGATGGTTTACGACGGCCTGGACGAGCGACAGCAGGCCACTTTTCAGCCTCTGCAGGTCAACCCAGAGATCTGGAGCTATGTGAGCGATTACACCGGCGGGATTTATCGTCTCTACGGCACGGCGTAACAGCAACTATATATTTGAAAAACCCGCGATCGGTTGTATTGCGCGTAGTAGAGTACAAGGATTCCTTTGTAAAGATCGCCGGCCTTATCGGCGGAGAAGAGTATGTGAAGGTAGCACGCTCTTTATTGAACACCGAAGACGTGACTGACGAAGAGATTGCAAGTGCCACCGGTCTAAAGATAAACATCGTCCGCAAAGTGCTCTACGACATGTTTGGAAAGGCGCTGATAACAGGCATCAGGGTAAAGGACGAGAAGAAAGGGTGGTTCGTTTACAGATGGCGGGCAAAGCAGGACCAGGTAGATAATTTCATTGAAAATCAAAAGAAAAAGATCCTGGACAGGCTGCACAAGCGCCTAGAGTATGAAGAGTCCACGGAATTCTATCACTGTGGCAACCACGACTGCCAGCGCGTGAAATTCGACGCCGCGGTAGAGCTGTTCTTCAAGTGCCCCAACTGCAAGGGTCCTCTTAATATGGTTGACAACACAAAGATCAAAGAGGCGGCGCGATACAAGATAGACCAGCTGACCACTGACATTTCAAAGAAATAACAAGCAACATTCGACACCGGAAGAATCGAGCGACTGAGAACATAAGAGATGATGACGCTTGGTGCGTGGGAACTCAAGCCTTTTTTCATCACCCACACTTCACAGGCGAGAATATCACACGTCAACTTGACAACACCATGGTCCATATTACTTATTAGAAACGTGTAGCCATGCTTGAATATGGGAAGCCCCACATTACCGTTACCGCTGAGATCTTGCAAACATGAATGGGTACCGCTAGAATCAGATTCAAAAGAACCAGTACATTCAGGTTCGGGGCAATATCACGTTCTGAAGTGCGGAAAATGTGGTACATATCTCTTATGACCTATTAGCGATCTCAGAATACGTCAATACCCTCGCGCCGCAACTCTAAACAATGGCACGCGGATGAGCTTTTTGTCAGGGTACGGGGTGGCACGCATCAGGGCAGGCAGGTCGGCTTTGTCTGGAACATCATGGACAGGGAAACGCGATTCCTCATAGTGTCCAAGCTGACCACCACTAGGACAGCGATAGATACCGTAGCAGCGTTTGAAGAAGCACTCGTTAATGCTCATGGGATAAAGCCCGATACGGTGTTCACCGATTCTCTTAGGCACTATGGGTCTGGAATGAAGGTCTTCCCAGATGCAAAGCGGATTGACAATTGCGGAATTGCGAAACATGAGAACAACAACAGGATCGAACGGCTCAACGGTACGCTGAGAGAAAGGACAAAGATACAGCGCGGATGGAAAACAGCGAAAACACCGATAGCGGAAGGTCAAAGAATAGCATATAATTTCGTCAAGCCGCACATGGCTCTGGATGGCAGGACTCCAGCTCAGAATGCAGGCATCCAAATAAACAAAGTGAACAAATGGTTAGAGTTGTTGGAGAAAGGCGTGAAACATCAAAGTTGAGCTGAGCTAGGCGTGACATCCATTATTGCAGCTGGATATCTAATCCTCTTTGATACGGTATCGATTCCGATCTGCGTAGTCAAACGTGACTTTCAGTGGACAGTGACAGCGAATACAATGCGTATGTTGCTCTTCTTTATCTTCGCATAGTTTCTTGATGACTGCGGGGTTCACTACATGGCCAGTCATCGAACATTTTAACTGGCCCAAAGAAGACCGTCTGCTAGCCTGCATGGAACTTACGCACTTGATACGTCATCGCATTATTAAATACTTAGCTACTATAGAAAAGCTACATTTCTCTGAAAAAGGCACTAGTCACCGCTAGTAGTCTTTCCGAGAGCTTCGTCAATACTTCCGCTAGGTTCCCGCCATTTGACTATCCTATACCAGGTGACCAACGCGATTGCGATTGTTGTACATATCGAATCGGCATAAAGTATCTGAACGTCCGTAAGTGGTGGACTATAGAAGTGCGTTATCGCGTAATAGGTCAGTGCCATAGCCACAAACTCGCCGAACCATATAAGAGTAGTAATCATTCCCGTCGTTCTATTATCCGCTTTTCTTTGCTCTTCTGGGAGTTCTCTATACTTCAGAATATCCCACAACAGGTATGCACCAAAGACAGCAGCCAATCCATTGCTGAATAATTCCCCCGGCGTGCCCGATTCATGCGTTACTAAAATGACCAAGTAATAATACAAGAAGAGAATGAGAAAATCCGTACCGAATCTGGCAATACCTAACCTACCACCGGAATACACTGTTTTCTCTGTTGATTTGAAATAGCCAATCCAGCTGGTTACAATGATGAAATAGATGAGGATGAGCTCGTAACTCTTGAGAAACGCTTTTTCATTTAGCACAAAATTCGATGCTGGCACTAGTACGGAAGCTGAATTAAAAAAACTCTGGCCTAAGATAACGCCAAAGACTATGTGTACCGCTTTCGTATAGTATTCACTAATGCTTTCGGCGAATGTCTTTGGTTTGCTTTCTTCCATGTCGGAACATACTCCGCTATTCTCGGCTAATAAGCACCTCAACAACGCAGAACGGGTAAGTTTTGGTTGTGTAAGTGGTCGTGTAAGTCGTACCCCTTAAATTATATCGTTCGAAATAACCCTCAAGCGGGCACGAGCGCTGGGATCTAGGATTAGCGGTATGCGTGGTCTCCTGCTGAATCCACCCGTCGGTGGCAGTACTGCCACACACTCCGCTAACTATCCCTCCCAGTTCTGCTCGCACCTACTGTGATAGCGCCAGCGGCTTCGTGAACAGATTCTCGTCTGGCGCTATCCGTTATTTCCTTCACGCGGACGTATGTTCTGGCACCTGTGCCAAAGTCCTTTCTCCCACTTTCCTTGATCATGCCGATGTGCTTGAAGTACACAAATGCATACTTCAAAAGTTCAGTTCTTGCGAGTTTAGATGGGAGTAATTGAACCAATGTTCTCCGAGGAAAGTCTTGGTTGAACGGCAGAGTTTCGATATGATGCCGGATCTGCGAGATTATGCTTGTAGTATCACTAGGGTTGCCCAAATGCGATATTCTGTCTCTCTTTTTTGAACGTTCTACACCTATCAAAACGTGCGTTGCCTTATGTTGGAACAGAAAGAAAATGTTGTGTGTAGTGATCCCTTTGCGTTCGCCGTATGCTTTACCGATAAAGTTCCATTTGTCAGTAGAATATCTATGCGCGAGGTTGTCAGGTAATGATTCATCCGAACTTGAACTCGCAGTAGTAGCTGATGACTTCATTGTGTCCTCTAACGATGCAGAAGAAAGGCTCCTGATATGACTAGCAAACAGTTCCTTGAGCAAATCAAGTGTCACTGCATCAGATACGTCGAGCTCTAGACTGCCGTCTGTCCTGCGAATTAGTTTTCCCATGCTTCGTGAACGAAAAGGGTTACTTGGCGTGTTTATTATCATTTGCGGTCTCAAAGGGTTATGACCGACCGTTTACATGCACAAGCTTTTTCGCATTACCAACCAGACTGCAACACCCAGAAAAAACAACCATAGATTCAACACTACCACAATTGTGGTAGCAACCCGTCTTTTAGTAATCTATTAATAAGAACCTCGACAAGCTTTTCGCATTGTCGCTCAATGATGCGATAACAGCCCTCAAATCCGGCGATCTAGTCATGGTTTACGACGGCAAGGGCCGGGAAAATGAGGTGGACCTGGTGATAGCGGCAGAGCACGCCAGGCCGGAACACATCGCCAGCATGCGAAAGGACGCCGGAGGGCTGATCTGCCTTGCGATATCCAATGAAGTTGCATCAAAGCTCGGGCTGGCATACATGCATGAAATGATCGCAAGCTTTGGCAAAGTAAATCCACTATTCCTGAAATTAACGGAAGGAACGGCCGGATATGGCGACAGGCCGGCATTCTCTATTTCCATCAACCATCGTGACACGTTTACAGGCATCACGGACAGTGACAGGGCTCTGACGATATCGCGCATGGCCCAGGTATGCAAGAATATTGATACAGGCGGAGTCGACGAATTTGCCAGCGGCTTTCGCGCGCCGGGGCACGTCCCGATCCTGATAGCGTCCAAGAGGCTGCTGCAGGACAGGATGGGCCACACAGAGCTGTGCATTTATCTTGCAAAGCTTGCAGACCTGACGCCGGCGATAGTGATGTGCGAGATGATGGATTCCCTATCGCACCGTGCCCTCTCTTTTGAAGCGGCAAAGCAATACGCCGGCATTCACGGAATCCCGCTTGTTGATGCAGGCGAGCTAAAAGCTCGCGCCAAGGTGGCCTAGTCAGCGATTGCCAGTCCGCCTTGCAATTGTGGTTTCCGAGTTTAACAGCGGGATCACTTTTAGAATGCTTGACAGGGCAAGGCAGGATGCCGAAAAGCTCCATGCAAAAATCAGCTACGTCGTCTACGTCCCCGGAGTCTTTGACATGCCCCTTGCGGTGGAAAAACTGTTGAAAAAGAAAAACGTCGATGCCATAGTCACGATTGGGGCCGTGATAAAGGGCGACACCCGGCATGACGACATTGTAGCGGAAAACGCCGCGCGGCTGCTGGCGGATCTTTCATTAAAGCACGGCAAGCCGGTCGCCTTGGGCATAACAGGACCGGGTATGAATCTGGAACAGGCGAGAGACCGTGCCGAGCTGGTGCCCACCAGGGCGGTGAAAGCGGCGCTCAACATGGTCGCAAGACTGAGAAAGCTACAAAAGCAAGTCAGCAGCGGGGGAACAGTGGTAATAGATGATACAGCTGACAATAATTAGGATAGAAGGCTACGGTCCCTGGACAGTCACGCTGGGAAGCGACAGGGAGGCCCAGCTGCAGATGCTGCAGGCAAAAATCTACCATGACGTGCAGGATTTCTTTCACGGAAGGAACTGCATCGTCTATTTCAACAGGTTTGATGAGTATTTCGCGATAACCAACGGGCTTGATGCTAGCGGCCACAGGGAGATACGGAACCAGCTGGCGTCTGCATATCCTGACCTAAAGATGTCTATGGCCGTAGGATCGGGAGATACTGCACTTGAGGCCAACCAAAAGGCCTACGCCGCCAGAAAGAAAGAGAAATCGATCGACGGCAAGCCAGGGATTTTTGGCAGCGTGCATGCTGCAGATGTCGCCCAAATAATGCACATCGACGTCGACAGCTCGACAAAGGTGGGGGACACTCTGTCGCCCTATGAGGTGACGGCGCTGGTGATCAAAGTATACAGCAGGCTTGCGGACGAGTTCCTAAAGCTAGGCGCGCTTACCTTCTTTCTCGGAGGCGACAATTTCATGGTAATTTCAAACGGCCTGACAAAGGAGCAGGCGGACGCGGTGATAAAAAAAGTTACAACAGGAATTGACATCAGGCTCAACTGCGGCATAGGAATTGGAAGCACGGGCCGAAAAGCCGCAGAGGCTGCAACCAAGGCACTTGACACTATCAGGGAATTGCGGAAGAAAGGAAAAATCCAGCCAATATACGAGATACGATGCCCCTGATCATTAACGAAATCAGCCTCCTTCTGGGCCAGGAGCTCGAGTATGTAGAGCGCGGTCACCTGGTAATTAAAGATGGCAGGATCAAGAGAGCCGGCGCGGGCAGCTACAGGGGCGATTCCATGGATGGCAGGGGGTTCCTTGCGATCCCCGGATTTGTCAATGCCCACACACATATCGCGGACTCGATTGCCAAGGATATTGCGGCAGGCCGGAGGCTCGACGAAAGAGTTCATCCTGTGTTTGGAATAAAAAGAAAGGTCCTGGAAAAGAGCAGGCCTGATCACCTGAAATATTTCATCAAGAGTTCCGCAGCGTCAATGATGAAAAAAGGCATCGTCGCTTTTGCAGATTTTCGAGAGGGAGGAGCTGAAGGTGTCAGGCTGCTCAGAAACGCGGTCGCCGACCTGCCGATAAAGTGCGTCGCACTTGGACGCACCAGCTACTATGGAGGGCCGGATGAAAAAGATCTACCCGCCGAAGCGATAAGGGAGGCCAGAGAGGTACTGGCCATGGCAGACGGCCTTGGAATAAGCGGCGCGAACGAAAACTCTGACCTGGCGCTAACGCGATACAGGACGCTGGCCGGCGCAAAATTGCTTGCAATACACGCTGCAGAGTCAAGCGAGACAGTCGCGTTTTCCAAGAATCAAACGGGCAGAAGCGAAGTGGAAAGGATAATGCAATTCATGAAGCCTGACTTTATGGTGCACATGACCAATGCAACTAACGAGGAAATTTCGCATGCGGCGGAAAACAAGATTGGAATAGTGGTCTGCCCAAGGGCAAATGGCGTGCTGGGAGCGGGCATCCCCAGAGTTGCCCGGATGGTCAGGCAGGGCTGCGTCGTTGCTATTGGAACGGACAACGTCATGCTCAACTCGCCGGACATCACTAGAGAGATGGACTATATCTGGAAGGCATCCAGGGCCTTGGAGGGCGAGATGATTGATGCACGAGAGATATTGAAAATGGCGACTGTGAATGGAGCCAAGATCCTGCGACTGAACTCGGGCTGTATCGAAGCGGGCCGCGCAGCAGACCTGATTTTCATCGACAAGAGTCATGCAGACCTCTACCCTATGCACGATCCTCATGCATCCATTGTCCATAGGCTGAGTGAGAGCTCGATAAGATCGGTCATGATTGACGGAAGGTTCGTCGGGGGGACTATCAATTGAAAGTCACAATCAACGGGGCGATGACTGTTGACGGCAAGATAGCCACAGCCGGCGGCGATTCCAGAATTTCGTCAAGAGAAGATCTCGTGCGGGTCCACAAATTGCGCGCTTCAGTTGACGCAATAGTCGTCGGGATATCCACTATTCTGGCCGACGATCCGCGGCTGACAGTCAGGCTGACAAAGGGCAGGAACCCTGCACGAATCATAGTGGACAGCAGGGGCAGGATCCCGCTAGAGTCACAGGTCCTAAAGACTGCCTCAACAATAAGGACCATGGTAGCAGTGACCGGCCAGGCGCCACCGGGAAAAATTACGCAGATCCGCAATACTGGAGCTTCGGTTCTTGTTGTAAGCGAGGGCAAGGGCGAAAACGCTGCGGTGCCCCACGGCGTCGACCTCAAAGAGCTTTTCAAGGCGCTGGAAAAAATGGGACTTTCCAAAATACTCGTAGAGGGTGGAGGCGAACTGAACTGGTCGCTACTCCGGCTCGGGATGGTTGACGAACTGATAGTCACGGTCGCACCAAAAATTGCCGGCGGCCGGCTGGCCACTACACTTGTGGAAGGCGATGGCTTTGATCAGATAAGCCGGGGAATACAGCTAGAGCTGAAGCGAGTCGAGCGCAAGAAAACCGGCGAGCTCGTGCTGCACTACAGGCCTAGACCCCGCAGCACTTTTTAACCTGATCGCTCATAATGCAAACCTACAAAAGATGAGTAGCAACCCGGCGAAATTTCATGTCGGCCAGACCACCGAAGGTTCAAGATTTGAAGTGGACCGCGCGTCTCTGACAAAGCACGCGATAATCCTTGGCGCCACAGGTTCAGGCAAGACGGTCATTTCCAAAGTCCTCGTCGAAGAGGCCGCTCTCCAGGGAATTTCCACTTTTGCAATTGACCCCAAAGGTGACATCGGCAACATGGCGTTTCGGTCACCGGGATTTGACTTTTCAGAATGGTCCGGCAAGGAGGCAGACGCTCTTGGGATCGACCGGCAAGAATACGCCGCAGCTCTGCAAAAGAACTACAGCGACAAGGCGGCAGAGTTCAATGTCGCTTCCGGATCTGCCGAAAAATTCGGCACGGTAACAATCAGGATATTTACGCCAAAGTCGGCAGCCGGCCTGCCGGTCGGAATCTCACCCGACCTCTCCGCGCCGACGGACTTTAACCGCCTCTTGAGAGCCGACATTGGATCCGCAGCCGACCTTTTGGACCTGACCTCATTTAACCTGCTGAGGCTCGCCGGCTACGGCGAAGGCGACAGAAAAGAGATAACTTTTGTCTCTGCAATACTAGAGAACGCGTGGAAGGCCGGCCAGAGCTTGACGATAAGCAGCCTCATCAAGGACATCCAGGAGCCTCCCATCAGGTCGATAGGCTCGCTGCCGGTATCCAAAGTGGTGTCTGACAGGGAAAGAAAAGAGCTCGCCACAAGGATTAACCTGCTGATCTCGGACCCCAAATTGAGATCATGGTCGTCGGCAGAATCGATCGACTTCTCGGAACTCTTTAGCAGCCCGTCGATTAACGTGCTTGACCTCCGCAACATCCAGTCAGAGCAGGAAAAGCACCTGTTCGTCGAGCTAGTTCTTCAACGATTGTTCCAGTGGCTCATCAAGCAGGGAAGCGCGAATACGCTGCGGTATCTTCTTTATTTTGACGAGATCGCCGGCTACTGCCCTCCTGTCAGGGAGCCGCCTTCAAAAAAGCTGCTGCTCCTGCTGATAAAGCAGGCAAGGGCTTTTGGGCTGGGAATGCTCCTTGCGAGCCAGAACGCTGTCGACCTGGACTACAAGGTGATCTCTAACGCAAACGTGCGATTCATCGGGAGG
>DATBMW010000078.1:0-6462 GCA_036554645.1 Nitrososphaera sp. | reverse complement strand
ATCAGAGTTCGAAGTGACGACTTTACGTCTCCTACTATCGCAACGTCCACCGACTTGTTCTTGCCTATTTCCGCGGGGTCTATGTCCATATGTATGATGCTCATTCCCTTGCCGAACTCTTCAAACTTGCCTACTGATCTGTCCGAGAACCTCGCGCCAACTGCAATGATGCAGTCAGCTTCAAGTATTATCTTGTTCGCCTCAGCATGACCATGCATCCCTATGGGACCCATTGCGAGAGGATGGTTTTCAGGGAAGGCGCCCTTGCCCTTGAACGTGCTCACCACGGGTATCAAGAGCAGTTCTGCCAGTGCCTGCAATTCCGAGAAAGCGCCTGACAAAATCACTCCGCCGCCCGCCATGATTATCGGCTTCTGGGCTTTTAGGAGAAGATCTACGGCCCTGCCCAATTCTGAAAGGTCAGCATCGACCACGGGATTGTATCCTCTGACTTTGATTAGCTCGGGAAACTTCATGTCGGCCGTTGCCTGCTGAACGTCCTTTGGAATATCGACAAGCACAGGACCCGGCCTTCCGCTTTCCGCGATATAGAAGGCCTTTTTCACGGTCTCTGGAATTTCTGTAGGAACCCTAGGCTGGAACGAATATTTTGTGCAAGGATTCGCGATGCCTATAATGTCCGTTTCCTGGAAGGCATCCTTGCCAATCATTGCGAGCGGCACCTGTCCGGTTACGGCCACCACGGGAGAAGAATCTGCGTAAGCAGTGGCGATCCCAGTGATCAAGTTTGTCGCACCGGGGCCCGACGTTGCAAAGCACACACCCGCTTTTCTCTTGATCCTGGCATAGCCATCGGCCATATGGGCTGCGGACTGTTCATGCCTTACGAGTACGTGTCGAAAGTTCGCGCCAACCAGCGCGTCGTATATCGGTAGGTTGGCTCCGCCCGGAAGTCCAAAGACTACGTCTACGCCCTCCTTCTCGAGGGCACGCATCAGTGCGTCGGCCCCTGTCATTTCAGCCAATTTTGTTGTTCACCAATCGAATCACTCTTACAAACGCCTGCTTGCTGAGCAGAGTTTGCCCTAGGCAAGTCTCAGCAGAACCAGAAAATGAACCTTCTGCCAAGAATAGTCGCCATAAGCCTGGGGCATTTTTGTTAAGTTGCTGTGATATAATTAATAAATATAACGCTATAGCCGGCGCCACGCCTGCCTTGCCGATCCATCTTGAGACAGATTGCACGGACGACGAACACAAGTCTATTCCGCCGCCTGTCGTGCATACTGAGCCAGGCTGTCGCCTCGCGTGGCTGACTGCCGAGCAGCCAGAATGGGATGCGTATTCTACATAATCTTGTATAGTCCAGTAATGCGTAGTTTACGACAATCAACTTACCGAGTTTAACATTTATAAAATGCGCAATGTTCGAAAATTGCGACACATGACTGACAAACCTCCGCCACCGCCAGAGAAACCGAAATCATTGATGGACGAGTTTATCGGCTTTCTAAAGACCTTTGGAATTATCGGCCTTGCCATTGCGTTCGTGATAGGCGCGGCTGCATCAAAGCTGGTTACTGCATTTGTGACCGACATTATCAACCCGATCGTTGGCCTGGCCTTGCCATCCGGAGACCTAAAGACTCTTGCGTACAACGTCACAAACCCCGGCACCGGCGTAACATCTACGTTTGCCTATGGCGACCTGATCGCTCAAATCATAGACTTTGCGATCATTGCCTTCATCGTATTCCTGATGTACAAGATACTTTCCAGATACTCTGTCTTTGGAGTCGAAGACAAGTCAAAGGCGAAATAGTAAGAGGCCAGTGTTGGAGTCAAGAAAGGGCCGCACGGTATGCCCGAAATGCAATTTTGAAATCGACATCAAGGAGCACCTCAACCATACTCTTTACTGCCACATGTGCGGAACGGAAATGGAAGAAACGAACTGACCCCATCTTGCAGGCAGCTGCGCATATCGAGATGGTGCATGTTGCGATCTTGACAAAGGTTAGTCACGATTCGGATATATTTAAGGTCAGAACATGCATGAACAATTGTATTTATGCTCACTAGCCATTTTCATCTTGATGGCTAGAGGACAGCGGGACGATTGGAGGTCATATGCATAATGTCATCTTTGGAGTCGGCTAAAATAAGGGATCTTATCAACGAATATTTTCTGCTTGCAAAAACCAAGGAAATCGAAAAGATAGATGGGTTCTTGCATTCTGCCTTTACAAAGTTTGGCGACTCGCCTCCATACGACAGGCGCGACTACGAACGCGCTCTAATGCTCGAGCAGTTGCAATTCGCCAGCATTTCTGACTATGATTTCAAGATAGAAGACATGAGAATTGAAATCCAAGGAGACATGGCAATGGCGTCATTCCTGCTTCACAGCAGTGGCATGATAGTAGACGACTATAGTTTTCGGGGCACTACTATAAACAACAAGTCGCGCGCTACTGTCGTTCTTCGCAAAGTCAATGGACAGTGGAAGATGCTTCACCAGCATCTTTCAAAATTTTCTGGCTAGTCAAACGACGCGGGGCGGCTTACTGTCTTCATTACTTTTTGAGGGCTCTTTTGACCGGATCTGTCCTTTTCCTTCTCCTTGAGGAAAATGCCATACCCTTCCTTGGCGTCCACTCCCCGATGGACTATCGCGCTCACTGCCTTTATCATCGCGACGGGCCAGTCTGACTGCCAAATGTTTCTGCCCATGTCTACCCCGACTGCTCCGTGGTGAACAGAATCATGTGAGAGTTTTAGTGCCTCGGCCTCGGGCAGTTTCTTGCCGCCCGCAATTATCAACGGAACCGGGCAGCCCTGCGCTACCTCCTCAAAGTTGTCGCAGTAGTACGTCTTTACGATGTGCGCACCAAGCTCTGCCGCGATCCTGCATGACAGCCCAAGATACCTTGCATCTCTTGCCATCTCTTTTCCTACCGCCGTTACGGCCAGCACGGGTATGCCATATTTTTCGCCTTCGTCCACCAATTTGGACAGGTTCGCAAGCGTCTGGTGCTCGTATTTGCTACCCACAAAGATCGACAGCGCGAGACACGATGCATTGAGCTTTATTGCGTCTTCAACCGAAGTTGTAATGGTTTCCTTCGAGAGATCTTCGCCAATTATGCTGGTGGCGCCGGAGACCCTCAGTACGATAGGGATGTGACTTTCTGCTGGAACCGAGGTACGGAGGACGCCGCGGGTTAGCATGAGCGAATCGGCATAGGGTAGGAGTGGCGCGATCGTTTTCCTTGGGACTTCCAGTCGTTCTGTAGGACCCAGAAAATATCCATGATCCACCGCGAGCATGAGACAGCGGCCGTCGTCTGGCCGGATTATCCTAGAGAGCCTATTTTTCATTCCCCAGTCCATGAATTATCAGTTCAAACAGGCGATTTTTCTTATTTATAGTTTCTAGGCGCCGGCCGAAGTAACGATTACTTTCATGGCGTCCTTTGCTTCATGAGCACATCTTACGGCCTTCGCGGCATCGCTGATGTCGAATCTGTGGGTGATAAGCGACAAAACGTCGAACCTTTTTCCCGACATCATCCTGAGGGTCTCGTTGGTCTCTATCTCTGACGCAGCGTAACTTGGTATGACGGAATGTTCGTTAGAATACAACTTGCTCATGTCATACGTTACGTTAGATCCCTTTGGCGGCACTCCAAAGAGAACTATTTTTCCACCCCTCCGGGTCAGATCAAACGACTGCAACAGCGCCTGCATGCTTCCTGTCGCCACGACGCAAATGTCCACGCCACGCCCACCGGTTTCCTGTTTTATTTCTTCGTGAATTGCGGTGTCGGACTGGGCGTTGAAAGTTTGTACGCCATATCTTTTTGCAAATCCGAGTCGGAAATCATTGATATCGACAACAAATGTTTTTCCGGCGCCAAGCGCTTTTGCCAGTATGGCATGCATCATTCCCGCCGGTCCGGCCCCAAAAACTGCGATGTCATCGCCGCTCTGAATGTTGCTTTTCCGAAGCGCCCTGACGCAGCATGCAAGAGGCTCAATCAGGGACGCTTCTTCAAAACCAATCTCGTCGGGGAGTTTGATGAGGCCTCCCCGTGAAACGTTCCACTCAGGCACGAGGAACTGCTCGGCAAGTCCACACGGGCTTATGTTGCTTGTCTGGTAGGAAGGACACATCGTGTGGTCCCCATGATTGCAATAATGACATGAGTAGCACGCGACATGGTGATGTATAAAGACCCGGTCGCCGGGGGAAAAACCCCTGACAGAGCTGCCGACTGCGATAACTTCGCCTGCCGGCTCGTGACCCAGCCTTCCGGACGACATGCCATATTCTCCGTATACCTTCTCCAGGTCAGAGCCGCAAAGCCCGCAGGCCCTCATCCTCACAAGAACATCGCCATTGCTGGCGATCTGAGGACTGCCGACTTCGTCGACCGAGACGACGTTACGGCCTTTTGAAAATACGGCCTTCATGCCTCAATGAATCTGACTACCTGATATAAACAGTAGGCGGTACTAACAAGCTTTATATAATAAAAACCAAGAATTGACAATGCATCTTCAAAATGCTGCTCCCTTCAGAGATCGAAGCCAAATCATTGATTCCGGCAGTCAGGGCAATCCTTGCAAAAAAACTGATCAAGGAATATTCCCTGAAGGAAGAAGACGTGGCGAGGGTACTGGGCATAACCCAGGCGGCGGTGAGCAATTATGTCAGGGGAACAAGAGGAGATGTTGAACTTATCTCGAAACTCGAATCAGTACGGGAAGTGATGCGCATGATAGACGATATAGCCAAGGACCTGTCAACCAACAAGGCCTACACTCCTAGCACGCTTGCCAAGTTTGTCGGGCTATGCAATTACATGCGCTACACGCTGATCATATGCGACGTGCACCACAGCATCGAATCAAACATTGATGAGCAGATCTGTGAGCAATGCAGGGGAACCCTGGTAAGGGAACACTGATCGCTAAAATATTAATAATCCCGGAACAGATTGCATGACATATGGAAGGCGGCAAGCAGCGGCTAAACGGCGAAACAATAGCGGGTATGGCCCTTGTGTTCATGGGGCTTCTTTTCATCTGGGCCGGTACGCAAAATCCTGTTTGGGAACTAATACGCCCGGCTGCCTACCTCATCCTGGCAATTGGTGTGGGATTCATGGTGATCGGTGCAATGGCGATTCGAAGAACCAATCACCCAAGCACTCAATCTGAGCATTCTAGCCGCTACTAGAACGCCAGTGGAATGTTTAAAACGCTGGTATTATGAAGCATTGGCATGCCTTCGGGCACCTATGACACCATCGAGACCTACGCAGACACGGAGAAAAGTTTCTTTGAACTGGCCAGCGAACAGAGGCTTGCCATAATCTTTCAGTTGAATGAAAAGAAGGCGAAAATATCCCAGCTTGCAAAGAACCTGGACATAACCATGCAGGAAGCTCACAGAAATGTCAACCGCCTGCAGCAGGCCGGGCTTATCGAAAAAGATCCGGATGGAGTTTTCTCGCTCACGACTTTTGGCAACACCATAATCAAACAGATTCCAACGTTCAACTACCTGTCAAAACACAAAGAGTATTTTTCCGAACATATCCTGGGCGAGCTTCCGATAAAGTTCATCATGAGGCTCGGGGCGCTGGACAAATGCGAGTTCGTAAAGGGTGTGGTTGCGATTCTTGAGCGCTGGAAGGACATCTATCGGGAAGCGGACCAGTACATCTACGAAATCGTCTCTCAGGTACCAATCGACCTGATAGAGCCCGCCGTAAAAAGGGTACGAGACGGAATAAAGTACAGCTATGTGCTGCCAAGGAACGTTATAGTGCCCAAGGGCCGAAAGGAGCTGCTGAAGAAACTTGGCCACAGCGAGCTTTTGAACAAAGGATCGATCGAACGTCGAATGGTTGACGGCGTCCAGGTCGCGGTAGTTCTGAATGAAAAGGTGGCAACTGTGCTGTTTCCGACACAAAAGAGAGAGACCGACATGAACATGATGTTCTACAGCTCGGACCCTGTATTTCACGAGTGGTGCCTGGACTATTTCAGGTATAGATGGTACGGTTCCGAAATATTCGACGAAAGCAACCTGAAAGAGATCTAACCAGCTACCTCATCCAGTCGGTAGGGATATCCTGGTACTGCCCGTTCGGAAGTATCCGCCTTATCGATATCGGGAGCGCTTTTTTTTCTATCTCCTGCACTGCCAGGGCTATGGAGCTGCTGGCTCCTTGCGGGACCTTGATGAGTGGAGGGGCCCCGAGAGAAAGCTGGAGAGATCTAGAGCCGGTGATCCTGGCCCTCTCAAATCGAGTAAGCCATGGCGGGCCTATCAGCACCTTGCTTCCCTGGGCCGGCATTTCAGCCAGTTCATATTCGATTTCCTGGTAGGTGACAACTTCATCGGCCGGGCGCAGCGATTTCTTTACGGTTTCTTGGACTTGCACCTGGGCCTTTGCGGGCTTTTTTGTCTTTGAGCTTGATTTCTTG
>DATBMW010000020.1:0-13348 GCA_036554645.1 Nitrososphaera sp. | reverse complement strand
GTGCTCGCAACCTTTATTTTCAAAAGATAGACGTTACAGTGCATTGAGTTCCATAGACGCTACCGTTGATTCGGAAATGGGTAACCTTGTCGCCGATCTCCAGACTTTGATAAGGCAGCCCAGCGTTTCGGCTAAGAAAGTAGGCCTCTCGGAATGCGCCGGCCTTGTTGCCAATATGATGAGAAAATCGGGCATCAAATCAGAGATCCTGCACCTTGATGATAGATCTATACCGCCCATAGTGTACGGTGAAGTAAGATCAAAGTCAAACCCGAACAGGACGATCTTGTTCTACAACCATTATGATGTCCAGCCGGAAGAACCGCTGGAGCTATGGGAAAATGACCCTTTTAGCGGCAAGGTCGAGGGCAACTATGTCTACGGACGAGGCTCGGCAGACGACAAGGGGGAGCTCATAACCCGCATCAAGGCCGTACAATACCTGCTAAAGCAGACCGGCGATGTTCCGTGTAATGTAAAGTTCATCGTCGAAGGCGAGGAGGAGATAGGGAGTGTTCACGTCGAGGACTACCTGCGAAAGTACCATGACAGGCTTTGCTGCGATGGAGTCATTTGGGAATTTGGGTATGTGGACGCAAAGGACAGGCCGATAATAAGCCTTGGAATGAAGGGCCTGCTCTACGTGGAGTTGATAGCACGCGGGCCTTCAGTGGATGCGCATTCCAGCTTGGCGGTGATAATAGAGAATCCCGCTTGGCGGCTGGTCGCCGCGCTTGCAACCATGCGCGACCAGGATGGCAGAATCCTGATAAAGGACTGGTACAGCGAGGCACGAGCTTTCACTGAACAAGAGAATTCAGTGATTGCCAGCGAGCCATTTGATGAGCAGGGATTTATGAAGGAATATGGAATCGGCCGGTTCGTGGGAGACGCGCGGGGAAGTGATGTCAAGAAAGCACTTGTCGGGATGCCTACGTGCAACATTGCGGGCTTTAATTCCGGCTATATCGGCGAAGGAGCCAAGACCGTTCTCCCGTCGCACGCGATGGTCAAAATAGACTTTAGGCTCATTCCAGACATGGTTCCGGAGAAGCAGCTTGACCGACTTAGGAACCACCTGAATGAACACGGATTTGACGACATTGAAGTCAAGTTCATTCACGGCGAAGCAGCTGCCAGGACTCCGATAAGTGATCCGTTCGTTCGTCAGGTGGAGCAAGCTGCGAAGGAGACATTTGGCTCCGCGATAATCAGTGTGTCTTCTGCGGGGACTGGTCCGATGTACTCGTTCGTAAAGGTGCTGGCCGCACCATGCATTTCTATTGGCGGCACATACACGTTCGCCCGGATCCATTCGCCTAATGAATTTGCCCGGATTGACCTCCTGAACAAGACTACAAAGTGTATCGGGAGGATAATTGCAAAGTTCGCCTCAGGCTAGGCTAATAGATACCGGGGGTGTGGCTCCTATTCACCGGCCTCCAATAATGGTCACTGATTGGTGTAGGGAAAGAAGCCTAGTGTACCTTATCTATTTGACAAGCGCAATCATGGCCAAATGACAGACATAGAACTAGTCTGTCCAAAGTGCAGGAACAAGGCGGGTTATTTCAGAAATGACCTTAACCCTTCCGAAGATATAACGTGTTCCAGGTGTGGGTTCGCTGAAGTACCTACGGGATTCGAGTTAGCAAAGGAACCTGAAAAGAAAACCAGGCTATTGCTGAAGATTGCCGTAATCGTTTTAGCTGGGATCGTCTTTGTATCTATAGGACTTTCACTAATCATTATGGCGGTATGGATTGCGCCTTTCTTAGTTGCGGCACTGATCTTTTACAAATTCTATCAGAGGCAAACGAAAAGCAAGACTAAACACCTATAGCCATCGATCTTTATACTTAAGCTTGTACGAATCTTTCCTTTCGATCACAAAGCGCGAGCAAGGTTAATTCGATCTAGTTCTCTTGACTGCCATGAGAGTCAGTGGATGGGGAGAGATTCGAACTCTCGACCACCTGCGTGTAAGGCAGGTATCCTAACCAGACTAGACAACCCATCCAAAACGCTCGTCAATTCTACTGCTCGATATTAAAAGTATTTGGGGTGAAAAAAACCAATATATATCTCGCATGATTTTTTTGATTTCGAGAGAGTTGTCAGCAAGAAGAATTCCTCTCCGGCCCGTTGTAGCGATCGCATTTTTCGCGGCAATGATGATCCTTGTTCCTTCCACCCTGCCCACCGCGTTCGCACATGGAGGCCACCAGCCTCCCGCTGCTGACTTTAGCGGCAAAAAAGTCAGCCTTTTCGTGAGTCTTGAACCCGTAGTGGTTGCGAGTACGACAGATCCTGTTTACATTAATGCCAGGTTGTTTGATCAGAATACCAATGAAAACTTTCAGCATGTGACCTACAGGATGTTCTTTGAAAAGGACGGGCAACCTATTCGTATCCTGACTGAGGGAGGGGAGTTCGGAGGCCAGGGCTTCTTTTACGACCCCGAAGGGGATCTTCAGATAAAAATTGTACCAAAGAACACCGAATCAGCAGTCGCAAGGGGCGAAACGGAGCCCCAGTTTGGCGGAATATGGAATCGAGGAGGTCCTATCATTGTTGAAGGACCTATATTTACAGAGCCTGGGCTCTACAATTTCTTTGTCGAGATTCATACGGTTGGCACAACCAGAACGCAGGTAGCGCCCGTCCTAGAGTATGATGTGTGGGTCACTCCCGGCCGCGAGGAAATGATTAGTGTAGCGGAAGGAGGTCAGACCTACGAGGTCAAAGTAAGGAACTATTATGGTGCGATAGATAATTCAGCCTACGTTCCAGAGACCAAGACCATTCAGTTTTCGATGCCCTTTGACTGGAATTCAGAGCTCCCAAGCAAGATTGGCATGCTTCATACCGAAGTGTTCATACCAAAAACCCTGACTGACTTTGACAAGGACTCGCTGAAAGGGCAAGTAAACGGAATAGATGTCCCGGTGGCCACGATCCCGAGCCGGATCTCTGGGCAGGACACTACAGTCGTCCATTTCACTCTCTCTCAAAAGAACCTTGAAAACATTGTACAAAGGATCAAGTCTGAGAGCCTGACGACCGCTGAGGCGGTCTTCTCGCTGAGCCCGCCCGATCCGGAAAATGAAATCAAACTCGCCCAGACGATACCTGAATCAGAAAACTACAGGGTGTCGCTGACATGGCCGGAACAAATCTTCCCCGAGCAGCCGGTGACTTTTGGTGTAAGGATTTCCGACAAGTCAGACAAGCCTATTCCGGCTGCGACATATGAGATGGTCGTCTTGGACCAGGATGGCAACGAGGTTACGCGGGCCGGTGGGGTGACCACTCCTGACGGCATCTCCTCGCAGGATGTCCTGTTCAGTTCTCAGGGCTCGTTCACAGTAAGGGTCGATAGCATCAACGCAAGTACAGAGTCGGTTCAGTCAAGCCTTACAGTAGTCCCAGAATTTCCAATCGGCATCGCAGCGGTAGCGGCGGCGCTTGCGATTGGTGTGACAATTGCAGCCAGGCGGACGTCCATTTTCGCGGGCAAGACGTATTAGATACTGCAACCAACTGTTCTGCATGTCTGATGACGATTACCAAAAGCTCTCGGAACAGGATATCCAGCAACAGGTAGCCGGGCTTGAAGGCTGGAAGGTCGTAGGTGGCAAGATGAACAAGGCCTTTGAGTTCAAAGACTTTGTGCAGGCGTTTGGATTCATGACAAGGGTTGCAATGGAAGCAGAAAAGATGAACCACCATCCTGAATGGTTTAATGTATACAACCGCGTGCGGATCGACCTGATGACCCATGACGTGGGCGGCATCAGCAACTTCGATATCAAGCTGGCAAAGATAATCGACAGGATTGCGAAAGGCTGATCGGGCACTAACTACTAGGTGCACGTTTGCGCCGGCTCTTTATCTGAAGCGCTAGTAGCGCTGCGACCGTCTTGCAATCCGGAATCTCCCCACTAATGCACTTTTTCACGGCCTCATCCAGCTTTACGCGTTTGATCTTGATGTCCTCATCGGCATCGAGCGTTCCTCTCTTTATCTTCTTTAATTTTGAGGCGACAAAGACATGCATCAGCTCGGTATCGTAGCCGGGAGCCAGGTACCACCGGGTGAGCCTGCGAAGTTGTCCCGAGTGTCCTATCTCTTCGGCCAATTCTCTTGAAGCGGCTTGCTCTGGCGTTTCGCCGCTTTCGATCTTGCCTGCTGGGATTTCTAGCAGGGTCTTGCCCGCGGCACGGCGGTACTGAGTTACGAGGATGACAGAGTCATCTATTAGTGGAACTATGCCTACCGACTCTTGGTGTTCAACTATCTCCTTCTCGACCAGCCTGCCATTTAAAAGAAATTTGTCTTTCCTGAGTGAGATAGCGCCTGAGTAGATATTCCTGCTCTCGATCAGCTCAACTTTGGCCAACACGATAGGTGTCTTGAGGGACGTGATTAAACCTATCCGCTATTTTTATATCGGCTGACAGGCCCTTCTGATAGCGTGGAATTCGTTGACGGAGACGGCAACATTGTTGTGCCAAAATCCGTCAGGCCGATAATAGAGCTGAAGGAGACCCCCTTTGGCGGAAAGAAAGGATCCAAAAGGCAGTTCCGCTATGGCAACCTCCACATTCGCGACTACGATACTCATTACACTGTTCACATGGACAGGATCGATCCCATGAAGAATCCTCTTGGCCATCTTCTTGTCGACGCGCCGGAATACCTAGCGGGAGTAGCGGCTGCCGCCCTTGTTGCCAAGCGCGTCGGAACCGCTGTGTACCGTAGGTGCAATGTGGAAGGCATGGACAGAAGAGCTGCCGCTGTCGACGCGGCAGTGGCGGGGTGCCTCGCGGGTTCCGCAGCCGGCAGGCTGGCATATGACGCGACTGTTGCGCTGAAAAACAAGAGAGCAAGATAAAGCAGATGGAAAGCCCCTCCCAGATAAGAAAGGAAGATAACACCAGTGTCAGAGATGACGGACGGGTTTTTCGCAGGCCGTCCAAGATGCATGTCGCCCGCGTAGTATTCAAGTTGCTTCCAGTGATAATTCATTTCCGGCGTGACAGGCGGGAATGGGTAAAGCGCGAAGGCAAGAACGTGGACGAATCAAAGTACCGCAGGCACGCAGAAAGGGCCCTGAAGACCTTTATCGCGTTGGGTCCGTCTTACATCAAGCTTGGCCAGTGGCTTTCTACCCGCGTCGACTTGCTCCCGCAGCCCTATCTTGAGGTACTTTCAAGCCTCCAGGACGACGTGCCGCCTGCGCCATTCTCGGAGATCAGGCCAATAATCGAAAGGGAACTTGGCAAGGTTGATCTGGCTTTCGAGGAATTCGACAGCACTCCGCTTTCAGGCGCAAGCCTTGGACAGGTGTATCTGGCAAGGCACGGAGGTAGGCAGGTAATCGTCAAGGTTAGCAGGCCTGACATCGAGCGCGTGATTGAAGACGACATTTATGTACTAAAGAAAATCCTGCCGCTTGCGACGCGCTTTATCGATCCCAACCTCAGATTTTCGGCAGAAGCCATGCTCGCCCAGTTCATAGAAACGGTCCATGAAGAGATGGACTATCGGATCGAAGCTGAGAATCTGCGCAGAATAAGGAACAACCTGTCCGGCGACCCTTCGGTCCTTATACCCGAGGTTTTTCTGGAAAGGACCGGCAAGCACGTGCTGACCATGGAGTATCTGCCCGGCATAAAGATCACCGACGTTTCTGCGCTAAATGCCCGGAACATTGACAGGGAGCAGCTGGTGGTCAGGGCGCACAGGCTGTTCTTCAAGATGCTCCTAAGACACGACATATTTCACGCAGATCCGCACCCGGGAAATATTTCGGTCGCTGACGACGGAAGGCTAATCCTGTACGATTTTGGGATGGTCGGCCGGCTTGACAGTGAAACCCGGATCAAGCTCATCAGGCTCTATCTCGGGTTGCTGGATAAAGACCCGGAGAGGACGGTAAATGTCCTCATCGAGCTGGGAACTCTAGAACCCACGGTGAACCGGTACGTTGTGGAACGCGGGATTGCGCTGAGCATCCAGACAATGTATGGAAGGGAGGTGGACAAGGTCGAGGTCAGGGCGCTTGTAGACCTGGCGAACAAGACCATGAGCCGGTTTCCGTTCAGGCTTCCAAAGAACTTGGCCCTCTACATGCGCATGGCATCCATACTGGAGGGCATCTACCATCACCACAAGGTAAAGTTCCAGTTCGTGAAGGTCCTGGGTAACCTGCTGGAAGAGGAGGGCCTGGTGAAGGAGGCTTACATCGAAGAGCTGAAGGTGGGTGCGAAAAGATTTGCAAAAGGCATACAGGATTCTGTCAGCGTCGCCCCAATGCTAAAGACATATCTTGAAACAATCGGGCCATACGGCAGGCCAGGGGCCAGCAATAGCGCACTTGCAGCAGTCATACTCGCGTCAGCACTTTTCATCGGCTCCGCCCTCGTACTTCCGCACAACGCCTACCTGTCATACGGTGGTTTTGTGGCGGCAGCTGTTTCCGTGGCGGCAGCCGCTATCATGAAAATGAAATCCTAGGTCATGTTATCGGGATGCTTGTCGACTTTGGGATCGGGATCCTGAGAGTGACGACACCGTTTTCATAGGTCGCTTTTCCGACGATCTTTTCTTCCTCCTTTACCGAGATAGGGAGCAAGACCTTTTTGTCTATCTTTGCCGGCCTGTGTCTGTAGTGGACTGTTCCAAGGGCCTCTTCCTGATCCCTCTTTGCGCTTATTGAAAGAACGTTACCGCTTATCCGGAGGCTGATGTCCTTTTTTGCAAAGCCTGGAAGATCGATTGACACAGTCAGGTCGTTACCTTCTTCGACGATATCGACCGCAGGCATTACAAATTCGTAAAATTCCCTTGACTTGCTGTCCAGCTCCTTCGCCAGCTCTTTTGCCATGTACCTTCCAATGCCCATGACAATAGTTGTCCGAAATGGTATAAATCCTTTCTTTCAAGGAAATGAAAAACGCAAAAAGGTAAAAATAGTCCGGTACTGATATGGTTGGAAATGTACTCCGGTTCTTACGACATGCCGAACTGCAACGCGTGTGGGCGCGAGGTGAGACCGGGCGAGCTGTCAGAGAGTTTTTCCTGTCCCAAATGCAAGAACGCAAGGATCTGGCGCTGCGAAGGCTGCAAGGGCAAACAAAAGAAATACCGGTGCTCGGTGTGCGGGCATGAGGGCCGCTAGCTCAGAACCTTGAAAAAGTTTCTGACAAGGTCGCGCTTTTCGTCTTGCATTGAAATTATCGCTTCCACAAGTTCTTTTTCCACGGTTATCTGATCGGCAATGACTGATCGCAGCTTTTTCGCATCCAGCGGGGCTATGCTGTTGATAGCACCGGTGCTGTAGGCGTAAATGTATTCATTGAGTATCTTTGAAACAAAGGCAGGTGCGACTTGCATCAGAAATAGCATCCCATCCTTCATTGTCCTGAGGCTCTGGTCACCTGACGGGAGGGAAGCGATGCAGGAATGCAAGAGTTTCATCTTTTTGTCTCCGAGCTCCTCTATGGAAGAGGCGACCAGCAAGCCGGCGTCCGTCAGCTCGTAAAATGGCACGCCCTCTAGCTGCAATGCTTTGGGCCCACGTCTCAGGGGGAGCCTTCCTCCTTCCTTGACGACGCCTACCGGGATCAGGACTTCATCAAGGTCCCGGAAAATTCCCGAGTAGATGTTCTGCCACAGGATGCCATGCTGCTTTGCTATCGCATGTGCAATGGATGTCCTTGTCCTGAGCTCGGGGCTCTGCTCCGAAGCGAGGTGGGCAATGATTCCCCGCTGCCTTTTCGCCTCTCCTGTGAACTTGTTGCGTTGCGTCTTGAAAGTATCGAATATCGCGATATTGGATTTCTCATCTTTCACCCTGAATGCCCCCGGAACCCGATTCTTGCAGCGCCTGTTATTATTTTAATTTGTTGGTTTTTCGGATTATATTCTACGTTCTAGACGAGTGTAAATTGCCGAAAATCCGTTGCCGGCAGGAATTAATGCTCAACATCTTTTTATCTGCCTGCAAACGACCCTAGGCGGTGGCAGCAAAGGGCAGGATAGTGGTGATCGAGGGCACCGACAAGGCCGGCAAGACCACCCAATCGCGCATGCTTGTTGAAGCCCTGAAAAACGTGGGCAGGATCTCGGTAGTTATTGATTTTCCTGATTATGCAACCCCGATAGGCATGGAGATAAGGGCATTTCTTGACGGCAGGCGGGATTACCCTTCGGAGACAAAGCACCTTCTCTTTTCGGCAAACCGCTGGGAGAAAAAGAAAGAGATAGAGAGCATGGTACAGAACGGAACCCTGGTAGTCATGAACAGATACTGGCAGTCAAACCTTGTATACGGAGCCGCCAACGGGATGGATCCCGGCTGGTTACTGAGGCTGGACAAGGGCCTTCCCAAGGAAAATTTGGTCATAGCCCTGCTTGTCGATCCTTCTACATCGAGCAGGAGGGCCGAAAGCAAGGACACTTTTGAAGCTGACTCGCAACTTGCCGCCAATGCGCACAGAAACTATGTAAAGTACGCAAAAAAATTCAAGTGGAGAGTAGTCGACGGCTCAAAGAGCAAAGAGCAAGTGCACCAAGAAATAATGAAAATAGTCAGAAAAGAGCTCAAAGTTTAAGTCCTGCCTTTCTAGAGCAGCAACCATAATGGACTTTGCTGGCGAGATCACCGACCCCGTCCACAGGTCGATCAGGTTCTCGCAAGTCGAAAAGCAAGTCATCGACTGCTCCGCGTTCCAGCGCCTTCGAAGGATAAGGCAGCTTGCCGGCGCCCACCTCGTCTACCCCAGCGCCCAGCATTCAAGGTTTGAGCATTCGCTTGGCGCGATGCATATCGCAGGCCTTGCTGGAGAATCACTTCTGGGAAAGGGGTATATTGACAACGCCGAGCTCGTGCAGGAACTCAGGCTCGCCGCTCTCTTGCATGACATTGGACACGGGCCGTTTTCACACCTTTTTGAAGAAGTGCTGGAATACAGGCGCAAGACCAGCCATGAAGAGATCGGCAAAAAGATCATCACAAAGGGCGAAATATCAGATATCCTGGTAAAGCATGGACACAGCTCTGAGCAGATTAGCAAACTGTCATTCGCTCCGGCAAAAGTAAATTTCATGAACGAGATTATTTCTGGCAGCCTTTCAGCAGACCTGATGGATTACCTGCCGAGAGATGGTCTTTTCACCGGAGCAGAATATGCCAAAGTGGACTATTACAGAATAGTCGCCTCCCTTGAAGTGTGGAAAAACAGGCTTGCAATAAACAAGTCTGCGTTGAACTCGCTTGAATCGATGCTTATCTCCCGCTACGAAATGTTCAAGGCCGTCTATTTCCACAAGACAGTACGGTCGGCAGAGGTGATGTTGCTCAATTCGATGATAGCCGCTGACGAGTCCCTGGGACTGACTGACACGTCGCTGGAAAACTATCTTTCGCTCACCGATGAAGCAACGCTTGAGCGGCTGTGTAAAGTAAGTGATGGACCCAGGGCCTCCTTTGCCGCAAGACTCGCGCGTGACTACCGCGACAGGAGGCTCCTCAAGAGCGTCTATGAGCAATTTCTGCACAAGCGGGACAGCCGCAAGATGGACAGAAAAACGCTAAAGACGCTGGCATACGAGATCGCCGATGCGGCTCATGTTGACAGCGACTATGTATTTGTCGATGCTTCGCGCGCGCATTCGATGCCGCTGACCCCCAGCAAGCAGGAAATGTACTCGGTGCTCACTGTCGACAAGGAAAAAGTCGAGGAGATGCCGATTTCCAAAATTCCACTCGTCGAGTCCATCTCAGGGTTCTTTGACATGGTGCGCGTATACACTACAGCAGAGTACCGCGAAAAAGTAGAGCGATCTGTTAAAAAGGTGCTGGGCGCTCAAGAATCACTGCATATGGAGGGAACCAGGTCACATGGCCAGTAAGCAGCGCGTCGTAATAAAGCTCAGCGGCAAGGTCTTTGGCGACAACGCTGCAGTCGAGTTGAAAAAATATGCTGGCATGCTTGCTGAAATAAGCGGCAAGGTTCAGCCTGTCATCGTTGCCGGGGGAGGCAAGATTGCCCGTCATTACATCGAGATTGCAAGAAAATTCGATCTGGACGAAGCAAGCCTTGACATCATGGGGATAGAGGTTTCAAGGCTAAACGCCAAGCTCGTGATCGCAGCCCTGGGAGAAAGAGCCTATGCCTCGGTGCCAAAGAACCTGGAGGAAGTAGAATCTGCTGCCGCCAATGGCAAGATCGTCTGTACTGGAGGGCTCCACCCCGGACAGAGTACCAACGCAACGGCCGCACTAATCGCGGAAAAGATCAAGGCGTCGAGATTCCTCAACGCAACAGATGTTGACGGCATCTATGATTCTGACCCGAACAAGAACAGGGGCGCCAAAATGTTCAAAGAGATCACTGTAAGAAAATGTCTGGAAATACTTGGCTCTGAAGACTCGGCCGCTGGCGCATACGACCTCATGGACATCGTAGCGCTCAAAGTAATAGAGCGCTCTAAAATTCCGACGGTCGTGCTCAAGTCCGATGTTACTGCCATCAAAAATGCAATCGCGGGCAAAGCAACCGGCACTCTCATTATTTTCTAGGAAACGGTCTTGATCTGGCCGGCAAATTCCGCCATGCCGTCAGACAGCATTTTTCTGAAAATTTCTTCTCCCTTTCCGGCAGGCATCGGCCTTGACTGGGCCTTTGCATAGCCTTCCTTATCGCAGATGAAAAGCATCGCCTCGTTTCCCCGTGTCATCCTGCCCGCAAGGTCTTCTTCGCCCACAGGCTCGAACCCTCCTTTGCCTTGCTTTATGGTGTACGTGAGCATTGCGAATCCAGCGTAGTCAAATAGTTTCATCTGTGCTTTCTGTGCCCTTTCCTTTCCGATGTGTGCCGCCTTGTGGTACTGCACAGCGCATCAAATCGTGTCGACCAAGAGTATAAGCATTTGCTTCACTTATCGACAGCTTTAAACATTGGGTACGTAACAAGAGATGCAATCGTGAATTTTAAGGCGATCTATCTGGTCGGCGGCGGAATTGCTGCTGCAGCTGTTGCGATATTTGTACTGCTTGGTCAGGGGAACTTGGCACTGCCCGGTCAGAACAGTCAGTCCGGTAACCAGACACAGATACGTGACATCCAGGTCTCGGTCAAGGAAATCTTGGCAGAAAAGACAGACGACAGAAACGCCGACGTAAAGATAACCTTTGACGCCTTCAATCCAAACAGAAATACTGCAATCCTCGAAACCATACATTACACCATATACATCGACCGGCTCCGCATGACGACCGGAGACATTGGCGTGAGCCCCGAGGGTTTTCTCGCATCCCAGGAGGGGATTTTCCCCATTATCGGAAATACCAGCATCTCGCTCAGAGATACGCAAGTTGCTGTGAGGAACAACATCACGGCGACCAGCTGGGACGGCATGGTTGAGGGAACCGCGACCTATAGGATCGAGGGCACTTATCTTTACAAGCTAACGGGAACGGGTTTCCAGTTCAGCGCTGGCGAGAAGGATTTTGTCCTGACATATCCCTAGCACTTTATGATATTAACATTCCATGAAATGGCACCATGCGATAAGGATAATAAGATTCATGCAAAATCGACGGGTGATATGGCTGACTCGATGTTCATGTTCTACGTGACCGCAGGAATATTCGCATTCCTGGTAGCCGTCGTCTTTGGTGCAAGGGCAAAGCGTTACAGTGCAGGATACACGACAGCAGAAGGGCACACCGCAAAGAACGAGTGACAGCAGCCCGTACCCATTTTTCCTGCTATTTCTTTTTCTTTCCAAACAGTTCTGCTATCAGGTCACCTGACGATTCATCCGTTTCCCTCTTTCTGGCATAGCAGCGTTCAAAGTATTTGCAGGAAAGGCAGAGGTCAGAAGGCTCGACTATCGGCACCTTGTTGTCCTTCAACAGGGTACTCAGCACTCTCGCCCTTCTCACTATTTCTTCAAACATCCTGCCGTTCTTTGTTAAAAAAAATTCGAGTGTGTTTCCGGCTCCAGTCATGTAGATCAAAAAGCCTTCGGCTTTATCAAATGCATAGAGACATGCATTCAGGTAAAGCAGGTGCCGGGGATGGGGTATTTCTGGCAGCGCCGTGACGATTTCAAACCTAACGACAAATTCATTGCCTATTATCATGTCCGCATCTGCTTCAAGCGTCAGGCTGTCAGCCCGGTACTCGCCACGCGTGGAGGACAGAGCGCGGCGCATGCCGTTGCCCAGGAGGACAGAAGCCTTGTGGGCATTGTCCGCGGGAAGCGGGTCTCTGCGCTCATAGTACGCAAGCCTGGTGCATCCCGCAGCCTCGATGGAGTGGATCCTGTCAGGATTATTCCTGTCGATCTTTACGTTCAGGTCTTCATAGATCTTGTCAAGAGTTTTTTCGATGGTTTCACGAAGGTCGCGGCCGCCAAGCATCTGCTTGCGGCTATACCATACCGCGCTTGTTTTATACATTTTGACAAAAAGCTAAAAGCCGGACCTGATAGGGTCCTGCGGTCGTATGATTTCGCGCAAAAGTGTGGTGGCGTAGGAGCCCTTTGGAAGCCTGAATGACACGGCAAGCGGCGGGCCCCGTTCGTATGAAAACCCCTTGCACCACAGTGGCGCCTGCCGAAATCCACCTTGGTGGCTCAGCTCCTGCATCTCTTTGATGTAAAAGTCCTTTGGTTTGACCTCCTCTTCCTCCAGGATCTTTTCCGTGAGGGCTTCGAACCTTCCCTTGCCGCCCTGAAAAGAGTATCCGGCCATTCGAACCGCCGGGACGGCATTTTTGTCTTCCTTCATGTTCTCAAATTTCATCACCCTGCCAAAGGTCTCTGGATCCTCCATTTCAAAGCACAGGTCTCCTGATTCGGGTCTGACCAGTTCGGCACCCCCACGAATCGCTGCGCTGAGGCACCTGTTGAATATAAAGGCCTGGTAAGCCTGAACGAAGAGCCTGCGTATGTTGATGGGGACGGCCCGCAGGGCGCTGATGCTGTCCTTGCCGGCGACAAGAGCTGCAAGTACGCTGCGCTCGATGTCCATGCCCCTTGGCAGCGCCTTCAGTACCGAGTGATAATTCGCGGGGTCAGAGATCCTTGCGCGAATTTCTTTGCTCGACGGACTGTCGTATTCGGTAGTATATGACAGCAATGTTTCAACCGCCTTTCCAAATTGCCTCTTTACGATTTCCCTTCCGACCAGATGAGTCACGAGCCTTTCGCTTCCGAACCGTTGCAGCCCGTAAAAATTTCCGATCTTTTCTATCTGGGGAATGAATGATGGGAGATCGGCGGGGTTTGCATCTGCAATCGTTATGCAGAAATCATTTCCTGCAAGGAA
>DATBMW010000019.1:0-9552 GCA_036554645.1 Nitrososphaera sp. | reverse complement strand
TTAAATTCGGTAATCCCCGCCATCCCGCACTATACAAAAAGCTACTTCTACTTATACATTTTATTCCAAATCTTGGATGCAAATTATTAGCGAAAGTGAACCCGCCGATATTAAAGCAAGAGAAAGCTGGAATCTGAATCCTAGAATGTAATAATTCCAAAAAACAAAAAGAAAATTCCGCCAAATGTATCCGGCAAAGTTTGCGCAAAAAAATGGATCACCTTTCAGTTCATCATGTCATCAAAAAGTAATGATGATGCGGCGGGACAAGCAGCATCGCAGCTATTATGAATACACCGGCAGCCTGTGCGGCGATTTGCAAGATTCGCACCTGTCGGCGGCAGCTCGTGATTTCTTGCCGCAAGCACCACAGACGCCCAATCTGATCCTCGGGCGGAAGAAAGGCAGAGCTGTAGCAGCTTCAAGAGCAGTCCTTGTTTCGCTAGGCGTCAGGTCCGTAACGTCCACTCCAGCGGCAAAACCACCGTTGAGAAGTCTGTCTATCATGGAGCAGTCCTGAATTGCTACCTCACCACTAGAGAGGAGTTCTCTACCGTTTAATGTCATTCCCTGGCTATAGCTGGCAGTATTTGCCTCCTGTAGGAGAGATACCTTGCCATATTTCTCTGAATCAAGGCCCGCAAACCTTGAGCCACTGTCATCGGCCACCATTGTTATCCCGGCAATGGCATCTTCGCCTAGCTGCCTTCCCTGCGCGGCAGAAACCTCAGCAGCTGTCTTTAGCACCTTTGACATCACTTCTGCGCCTCCGGAGCCTTCGTGGCCCAAGATAGTATAGACCGCCTCTCTTGTGCCTGCAAGGTTGATCATTACGCTAGACGCACCTCGTTGCCATGACTCGGTGCTGCTTGCCAGAGCAGGAGTCAGACCGCGCTTTACATAATCCACTATTGTCTTTTTTCGCATGGACATTGCCGTGATAGATGGCTTTATCATAAGTGCAAGTTTTGCGCGGAAATATGTTTCGTCCTTGTTGGATTCGTACGCAAGCCTTGGCAGATTTATCGACAGCGAATGGAAAACCATTGTCGCCGCCGCAGTTCCCTTGCCCGCAGCTGCCGTGCTTTTAATGCCGTTGCTGGCGCGCATCTGCCCGTTGCCTATGGAAATGATACCGCCGCCGCGAACAGCCGCCACCACGTGATCAAGGCTTTCCCTTGATGCAGATTTTCCGGTGGGATAGATAAGCGCCAGGCCTATGCGAGGAACCGGAGTCGCATCAGCGTACTTTCTGTACCCGTCAAGCAGAGCATTGACATGTCTGGCGTCATGTCCGTCAGTCGGAACAGCGATCGTAGCTATCGGAAGACCCGAAGAATATGAAGGAGCTCCGGACGATGCAACGAGGCTCCGGGCAAATTTTGACGACAGCTCTTCAAGATCCTTTGCGTTCTTTAGCAATGCGGGCACGGCACCTTCAATCACCACCTCTGAAGACGCTTCCCTGCTGAGCAGTGAAATGAGCAGCGGAATCGCCGTCAGCACGTCGTCTGAATTCTTGATCGCAGGAATCCTTGCCACATTCAGGAAATGCCTCCGCAGGTCAAGCCCTTCTTCAAGCTCGGCAAGGTTCAGAAATATCGTGTCAGGCAAGAGTCCCCACAACGCGCTTGCGGATATGTTGATCTCTCCCGCCAGGTGCATGTCGGCAATGTCCTTTGGCATGGTGTTGAATACCAGGTACTCTGAAAAAACCGAGCCTGCAGCCTTTGACATCACGCCCTCGATGCCATTCCTGGTATCATCCTCGCTTGAGAGAATCCCGGCCAGGTCCGACGAAGGCAGACCCAGCCTTGCCAGCTTGTTCCTATATTCCTCGTGGCCATGCTCTATCAGGACAGAATTTACTGTCTCCCTGATAAGAGATGAAGTCAGATACGCCGTCTGGAACTTGTAGATCTTGTTCTCGACTTCCTCTGTTATCTTGTGTGCTTGCTCTAGAGGCAGGTTCGCCTCCCTGACAAGGGACTGGATTATCTTGTGCGAATTGAATTCCTCGATCGTGTGCCTGCTCGTCCTCACGTACATCTTGCCACTCTCGATTATCGAGCGCTCCTCTATCTGCCGGGCAAGGCTCAGCACCAGCTTGCCAAGGTTGGTGATGGTATACCGGCGCTCGGACTTGTTGAGGGCAACGAGCAGCTGCCTCAAGAGCTTCCTCAGGTGGTACGCGAACTTGCCTGACTCTTTCTTTGATTTAAAGCCCGCGAGCGCCTTTAGCTCAGAGTATGTCAGGGGGCCCTTTGTGTTCAGGATTCGCAGAATGTCGATCCTGTTAGGGCTTGCCATGACGGAGAAAATCATCCGCACGCGCCTTGATGCAGATTCCAAGACGCCGCCTTTTCTGAGATCACTGGTTGATTGAGAATCGAGACTCACTTGTTCCATTGCACCCCGTTATCAGGGTAAATGATTAAAACTACTTTGTAAAATATCTTTCACTAAGAGTGCGATCCACCCTACCCGGGTCAATTGACTAAAAGGTCAATTGTTTCACTAGGTTTCTACGAGCATGCCCTGCGCTTTTGCTGCCGGAGTGGCAGAGGGGATATTCGTCGGAACCTCCGGAAGTTTTGCCTTTGCCTCGTACTCGAGAGCCCCTTCGATCTCGCTCAATATCGAGAGTGCATCGGCATCCACTGGAGTCGACACCCTGACGTCTCCCGCAAAGTTTGCGTTGATGAGTACCTCTGACGTTACAGAAGATACATCTGAGAACGCCTGGGTCGCAGCTGGGATGGCCTTTGTTAACTCTGTCTGGATTCCTTTTATCATCTCGACCGTGGGATCGATGGTGTCAAGTATTGCGGCAAACTCGCTTATCGTGCTGAACCTAATTACGAGTGCCTCAAGTGCCAGGCCGGTGTGCTGCGTCGTCCTGCGGATCCGCCTCACGTTGGACAGTTCGGTTGCGATTATCTTGGCTCGGGTATTGTTTCCTGTCTTGATGTTGCCGGTTATCTGCTCCATGTAGTACGCCTCCATCGTGGCGAACCTCTGGTCAAGGATCTTGAGTCTTCCAAGCTGGTTGTATACGACAGTTCTTGCGTTGGTGATCTGGCTTACGAACTGCTGGCGCTTATCCGCTCCCCCTGCCATCTTACACTACAACGGGCGGCAAAAGTTGGAAAAGACCCGGTGTTGAAGGATCTGCACCCGGAGCTGTCATAAAGCTAAGCTACGCCGGAATTGGTATTGTTTAATATGCATTAGCATGTTTTCACATTGAGTATGGCCAGAGCCGGCGAAAAAGACCACGGCAGGCAGTCAAAGCGCGACCACATCAGGATGCAGCTTGGGGCCCGCAAGATAGAGTTCATCTCTACTGCACTCGTCTCCGTGATATTCGCGGCGAGCTTTGCCCACCTCGAATACTATTACATCAAGGACCCGGCGCTCCAGATCTCAAACGGAGAGGTAATCGTCAACGACAGCAACTTTGACAGGAGCAGGGAGACAGAGCCGATAATCGGCAACATGTACCAGTACCACCTCTTCCCGATGCTGTTTATCTTTGTGCTAATCAGCTTTGCCGCCCTATGGGACGACATGCTCTTCAAGCTGCTCGGCAGGTACAGGAGAATAAAGGCCGCCTTCCTTGGCGTCGCCAACCTGATCACCGCGATACTTGTCGAAGATTTTGCATGGTTTGCAAACAGGCTTGCCGTGCCGCTCGAGAGCGATCCAAAGGGAGGGCTGCTCATGCAGGGATCTGACTGGACCTCAATGCACCTTGGATACATCGATCTCGGGAGCTTTGTCCTTCCCGGCTGGTACCTGCTCACTCTGGGCCTGGCAACATTGGCATATTATGGCGCGTTTAGAAGGCACGACCAGCCCTAGCGCTTGTTCAGCGAAACGGTAAAGTCAGCAGGGTTGAGCGCCGCTCCGCAGACAGGGCAGCGCGAGTTTGTTCCGCGCAAGGCGTCCTTTATCGACTTTAACATCCGCATCTGGTAGACAACGGAGCCGCACTTGCCGCAAACCACGTCTGCTGACAGCATATACGCTAACCTGCAACAACTGAAATAAGAAAAGTTTCCTTGACAGTTTTTAACAAGACGCGCAGCTGCTGCTACGCAATCAGATCGGTGCCTGCCTGTCCCTGTTTATTCTTGGTGAAGACTGTTCACGCGATGCCCAGTCCGAAACCTTAAAGTCGGAATGTCCTGTTCGCTTCTTGTGCTCGTCCGCGTCGAGCTCGAAGAAAAAGAAATCCTGGCATGAATTGCACTTCCATACCTTTGACTCGAACATGTGCGCGAAACTAACTTTGCAGCGCGCGGATATAAGAAAAAGGCTGTTTGCGGGACTACATACATCCGCTACTTTGACAGCATGAGACCGTGCTTTTGGTCAAAGCCAGTGACTCTCACCCTGGTGCCGATCGGAAGGTCCTGCGGGGAATGGATTCCTGGCAGAAATCCTGAGGCTCTCAGCTGGGCGTTTTCTATCTTGAAGACGACCCAGGCGTACGAGCCGGCGTCCTCAAAGCCTTCTGGAGCTACTGCCTGAATCGTATATGTCACTACAGTGCCTGCCCCCTCGAGTTCGACATCTTCGAACTTGTTGCCCGAACATTTTTCACAGTAGAGGACTGTTTCTAGCATGAGGTGTCCACAACTGACGCACCTGTTTGCAGATATCTTTTGCCTGTTTGCCGCCGAGATGAACTTTTCTCGGGTTCCTGACTGCTGGGACAATTTCTCCATCATCCTACTTTCTGTCAACCTTTCGGAATATGTGGACTGCAGCGCTGGCGCCGGTGGCTCCAAAGTTGTGAGTGAGCGCTATCTCTGCGTTCTGGACGGTCCTCTCTCCAGCCCTCCCTGTGAACTGGTCGAACACCTCAACGACCTGACCGACGCCTGTCGCACCTATCGGGTGGCCCTTTGATTTCAACCCGCCGGAGGGGTTCACCGGGATCTCGCCTCTGAGGCGAGTCGCGCCGTCCCTGACGGCATGTGCTGCCTTGCCTTTGGGGAAGAATCCGAGGTCCTCGATGTCAATGATTTCTGCAATCGTAAAGCAATCATGAACTTCGGCAAAGTCAATGTCTTTGGGAGAAAGGCCAGCCATCTTGTATGCCTGCCTCGCCGCAGCGACAGTACTTGGGATAGTCGTAATGTCCTCCCTTCCTTGCACCGCAGCCGGAGAAGCTCCCCTGCCAGAGCCTATAACCTCGACGTATGGCCTTCCACTCTTTTTGGCAAACTCTTCGCTGCAAAGGATAGTCCCGGAAGCGCCGTCGGAGAACGGGCAACAGTCGAGTAACTTGAGCGGCGATGCAACCACTGCAGACTTCATCACGTCATCAACTGTAATTTTTTTCCTGACATGGGCCTTTGGGTTGAGCACGCCATTTTCATGGTTCTTGACCGCAACATTGGCAAGATCTTCCTCGGTTGCCTTGTGGGTGGTCATGTACGCCCGCGCCATCGAAGCAAACAGTCCAGGGAAAGACGCGCCGTTGCCGCCTTCGTAGAAAAAGTCAGAGCAGTACGAAAATAGCGTGGTGCTATGAGCCGTGCCGGTGTGCGTCACCTTTTCGACGCCCAGTGCAAGGACGCAGTCGTAAAATCCTGCAGCTACATTCGCAAAGGCTTCGCGAAACATTACAGAGCCAGAACCACATGCGGACTCTATAGTGAGCCCGGGAACGTGGGATATGCCCAGGTTGCTCATGATGACAGGCGCCATGTGCACCTGCTTGTCGGCCACCCCAAATACATTCGAAATATAGCCTGCCTGTATGTCCTTGGGGGTTATCCCTGCAGATTCTATTGCGTCCTTTGCCGCGCCAAGGGCAATCTCTATGATGCTTTCATTGAGTTTTCCATATTTTGTACTGCCGGCGCCAAGAACGCAAACCTTCTCAGTCATACCTTAAAAAGAGCATCTGCTGAATATAAATAGCTTAGACACTGCTGATACGTAACAATAACTGCCGATGTTTATTCCGAGCGGGTCTTGAGCACGAAATCGGCTCTGTCAAACGCGGACAGTCAAGATTCCAGCAAACTCTTACGGCACGGCAACTTACACATCGGACTTTTACAGTGTTTGCTGACACTTTACAATTGTAAAGTCCTTATGCTATATAAGAGAAAATCCAAGGGGTATGCATGGCCACAGACCCGGTATGCGGCATGTTTGTTGAAGAAAAACCCGAGTCTATACAGCATACTGTGGACGGTAGAAAATACTACTTTTGTGCGACGCAGTGTCTCAACGAATTCTTAGAACCGGAAAGAGAATTACAAAAACTAAAGCGGCATGTCGCGATTAGCATCGCGCTTACCGTTCCGATCGTAATACTTACGCTCCCCCACATGTTCCCGATGCTACAAAACTTTGAACTGCTCCCAATGCAAGTCAGCAGTTACGTCATGCTCGCCCTGGCGACGCCAGTGCAGTTCTGGATCGGCTGGCGTTTCTACAAGGGCCTGTGGGACGGGATAAAGGCACGCGCGTCGAATATGGACACGCTCATCGCCCTCGGCACCAGCGCGGCATACCTTTACAGCGCAGCAGTGACCGTTGCTTCGGCGTACTTTCCGTTTGCAACCGTGTATTTTGAAACTGCGGCGATAATCATCACCCTGATACTTGTTGGAAAATTGCTTGAGACTAGAACCAAGGAGAAAGCATCGAGCGCGGTACGGAAACTCATGGACCTGCAGCCAAGAATGGCCAGCGTTCTAAGAAACAACGAGGAAATTGAAATTCCTGTAGAACAAGTCCGTGAAGGAGACCTGCTTATTGTACGGCCGGGCGAGCGCATTCCCACAGACGGCGTAGTGATCGAAGGCGACTCGTCCGTAGACGAGTCTGCAATCACTGGCGAAAGCATACCCGTGGAAAAGTCGAAGGAAAGCGAAGTAATCGGCGCCACCATAAACCGGAGCGGTCTTTTAAAGGTCAGGGCCACGAAAGTGGGGCAGGACACTGTACTGTCCCAAATCATCACGCTTGTTGAAGACGCCCGGATTGGCAAGGCACCAATGCAGCGGATGGTAGACCAAGTTGCAAAATATTTCGTACCTGCAGTGATTGCCGTGGCACTCGGCGTAAGTATCGGATGGTATTTCGCGGGAGGGGCGGGATTCACATATTCCTTGCTCGCGTTCGTGTCAGTGATAATCATAGCATGCCCGTGCGCGCTGGGCATTGCAACTCCTGCAGCGCTCATGATGGGAGCGGGCAAGGGGGCGGAGAACGGAATCCTGTTCAAGAGCGGCGAAGCTCTGGAAGTGGCGAGAAGTGTGAACACTGTGGTGTTTGACAAGACAGGCACGCTGACAGAAGGAAAACCTTCTGTCACGGACATTGTAGACCTGGCCGGTCTCGGCGATAAAGAACTTTTGAGGCTGGCGGCCATTGCAGAGTCCGGCTCTGAGCATCCACTGGGACAGTCGGTTGTTAGGAAAGCGCGGGAGCTTGGCATTTCAGTCCCAAACCCGGAGACGTTTGAAGCAGTGTCTGGCCACGGGCTAAAGGCAAAGTACGGGTCACATACGATAATTATCGGAAACAGAAAGCTGATGAAGCAAAACCACAATGCGATCGACCCCCGGGTTGATTCCGCCTTGAACGAGATGGAGAAGCAGGGCAAGACCGCAGTAATTGTTTCGATTGACGGAAAGCTCTCTGGAATTATCGCGATGGCAGACACGGCGAAGGCAACCGCAAAGGAAGCAGTAGAGATGCTCCAGCGGATGGGAATGGATGTGATAATGCTGACAGGCGATAACGAAACGACGGCCAGCGCGATTGCATCAAAACTTGGAATCAGGCGTGTAATGGCGCAGGTTCTCCCGCAGGAAAAGGAGCAAGTCATCTCAAAGCTAAAGGACGAAGGCAGAGTTGTGGCAATGGTAGGCGACGGGATCAACGATGCGCCGGCCCTGGCAAGGGCAGACCTGGGAATGGCAATAGGATCAGGGACTGATATCGCCAAGGAGACAGGCGGAGTCATCCTGATAAAGGGCGACGTGCGCGACGTCGTGGCCGCTCTAGAGATCGGAAAGAAAACAGTATCCAAGATAAAACAGAACCTTTTTTGGGCTTTTGCCTACAATACCGGCCTCATCCCCATCGCCGGGGGAGCTCTGGTTCCGTTCTTGGGGCTGGCCGTGTTCGGATGGCTGCCAATACTTGCGGGGGCCGCGATGGCGCTGAGTTCCGTCACAGTAGTGGCAAACTCTGTGCTTCTTGGCAGATACAGGCCGCAATTTGCTTCCAGGATAACGGGCAAGCAAAGCCACTCACACTATCAGCTGACACAAACAATTCCTGGCGGCAAGACCACTGGCGCGTAAGAGAACACAAACTTATGTAGGATGGGTAACTAGCTACTGACATGTTCAAAGATCCTGTATGCAAAATGATGGTTGACGAAAAGACAGCCAAGCACGTTTCCGAAATTGGCGGGAAAAAGGTCTATCTCTGCTCCGCGGCATGCAAAACTCGATTTGATTCTAGCCCCAAGCAGTATGGCTATTGAAACTACGGGATCGAATTAATATCCGCATCTTGACACATTGATGCAACTTGTATACTCTTGTAGTTTGCGAAAAGCCGGACGCGGCAAGAAGGATAGCCACGGCTCTTGGGACTTCTCGCGAATCGAGACATGCAGGAGTGCCGGTCTTTGAGGTGAAACGGGCTGACAACGATTACATCGTCTGCTCGGCCCTTGGGCACCTCTATGGACTGACCGATTCTACTGCAAACAGAAGTGTTCTTCCCGTCCTCGACCTTGAGTGGACGGCGGTTGGCAAGAACGCGCGCGCTGCAAGGGCGATCAAGGTCATTTCAGATCTTGCAAAAAATGCATCTTCCTTTGTCCACGCATGCGACTACGATCAGGAAGGCGAAGTGATCGGTTACAGCATTCTAGAGTACGCGTGCGGCCACCAGTATTCCAGATCGCTGCGGGCAAAATTCTCTACACTGACCGATGAAGAAATAAGAATTGCGTTTACCAATCTTCTGAAGCCGGATTGCCGTCTTGCAGATGCCGGCCGTTCGCGCCACTTGCTGGACTTTCTCTACGGCGTGAATCTGTCCAGGGCACTGGCACAGTCATTCAAAAGCGCTGTAGGCGGTTATCGCAATCTGTCGATTGGAAGGGTGCAGGGGCCGACTCTTGCATTCGCAGTCGACAGGGAATTTGAGATCAAGCTCCACGTTCCAGATCCCTACTGGACTATAACCGCGGAATTTCGCAAGAACGGCCAAAAATTTACAGCGCACTATTTCAAGCCAAAGGTCGAAACGCTTGCGACAGCCAGGGACATTATTGAAAAGTGCACGGGTGCGCGAGGCACGGTAGCCGATGTGTCGAGCAACAAGGTAGTGTTGAGGCCGCCAACGCCGTTCAACACTGGCGACCTGCAGCGCGAAGCGTACAGGCTATTCCGGATTTCTCCAGGGTACACCCTTGCGATTGCAGAAAAGCTGTACCTTTCCGCCCTGATCTCCTACCCGCGCACTTCAAGCCAAAAGCTTCCAAGGTCGATAGGATAT
>DATBMW010000074.1:0-46137 GCA_036554645.1 Nitrososphaera sp. | reverse complement strand
TAGTTGCTCTGGGTAGCCCGGATGTTACCGACATTGCTGACGCATCTCCTGTCATCACCAACGACGCGCCGTCAGGGGGCTTTCCTGTTGGTACTACCATAGTAACGTGGACTGCGACTGACGCGGCTGGGAATAGCGCGGTTGCGCAGCAGTCGGTGACCCTAGAGGTTGGCGACCCAGATCCGGGAGAAAGCATCCCTTGGGGCGAATATCATGGCGTAAACTTTGTAACAGGCGTCTTGAGGCAAGGCGAGTTTGCGCCCTCGCCGACGCGCTTCTCCATCCCCACAGCGGACATTCCCGAATATCTCGACATAGCCAGGGACAACGGCTTTAACATGTTGCGAGTGGTGGTCTATCAGGAATCGTATGAAGGTCACAAACAGGCATTTCTGACAGAGCTGGAATATGTCGTATCTGAGGCAAACAAAAGAGACTTGGACGTGTGGATTGACAACCATCAATGGCGCATAGGCGGCTCGGCATACACAGACTCTATAGGAATGCCGGCGTCGTATTTGACTGGATATGATATTGCTGGCAAGCCTTGCAGCTATGACAATTCCTGTAAAGACGGAGAGACCACTGATCCTGATGCAGTGCATTTCTGGCGCGACCTCTGGACAAACGACCTGCGCAGTGGAATCGATGCATGGGACGCTACTGCAGACTATCTCAAGGCAATAGTAGATAGAATCGATCATTATCCCAACGTGATAGGATATGAGATCCTCAACGAACCGCAGACAACTCGTGTAGAGGACTACACCAACATGGGGGAATTCAATACCTACATAGCAAAGGAACTCAGGAAGGTCACCGCGAAGGATATCTTTTATTGCCGCGACAACGGAGTTGTTTCACCAAGCGTCAATGAAGGCTGGACTCAGGGCGGAAGGAATGTCGAGCGCGCAAAGCTCATTCCCCAGGGTGTCAGCGGGCTTGTTTATGACGATCACGTCTACAGCCTTGACAGGCTGGACAATTATGTCGCCGACGGCAAGGTGGCCCGCGCAAATCGCGCAGACATCAGGACAATTGCCGGCGAATGGTCAAGCCCCAACAACAAGGAGTCATTCCTGACGACCTTCAGCAATGCAGGAATTGCAAGCACTTACTGGGCATTTGGCTGCTTTGGCTGTCAGATCAACAACAGCCTCGTGAACGATGGTTTGAAGCTGAACCCCGCGGGCCTTGGATACAGGGACGCAATCGAACAGGTGTATGATTAGTTCTGATTAGAAAATGAAAAACAGCATGTCGAATCGCACGTTTTCCGAGGCTCAGAGGATCGGACTAGACGGCGCCTGACAAGTTAAAGAGCCTGCCGTCTATGATGGTTCTGTGGTTCCTGCTGCAGCTCTTGCAGACAAGCACCTTGTAGGCAGGATAGTCGAGGTTCATCTGGATATCCTCGTATCGAATGGTGTTGCCACATTCGCACTGGATTTCCTTGCGAAAGACCTGATCTGGAGCGGAAGTCATTACTCATGTGAAATAGTAACCGGTATATAATGAAGTAAGGAATTCATTGATACCTAGTCAGAAACAGTAATTACATAAGTTTCATTCTGTGTCCAGAATGCCTCGACAAACAATGACCTAACTGCAGTTTGGGTCTTCGTTGGAAAAGAAAAAAGGAAAGAAAAGGAGTGGTAGATGCGAATCTACTCACAGTTCACTTTAGGATCTGGGTCTGTGACACAGTTCTCGATGCCTGGTCCGCCGTTGACTTGGTCATTGCCCACTACGCCATCAAGCGAGTTCACAGCACTGTCGTTTCCAGGGCCGCCATCGATGATGTCATTGCCTTCGTCACCAGGACCATCTCCCCACAATCTGTCTGAACCATCGCCACCGTGCATTTCGTCGCTCCCATCCAGGCCATACAGTGTGTCGTCTCCGGGTCCTGCGTCAAGATAGTCATCTCCAGGTCCCGCCAGCAACTTATCAACGCCCGTGTCCGTCCCGCCATAGAGTTCGTCGTCTCCATCAGCTCCGTATACCCTGTCATCATTGAGACCGCCGTCGACAAAGTCGTTGCCAGCTCCACCGAACACACCATCTACTCCAGCGTCTCCAAAGACATTGTCCGTTCCGGCGTCTCCGAATACCGAGTCGTCCCCAGCGTTGCCATGAACAATGTCGTTGTTGGGTCCGCCATAGATGACATCGTCGTTGTTGTCTCCATTCAGATTGTCGTTGCCGTTCTGTCCGAAGAGGAAGTCGTTGCCGTTGCCGCCGTTGATTGTGTCATTGCCATCAAGTCCGCATATGATGTCGTTTCCATCGCCGCCGTTGATCGTGTCAACTCCTGCGCTTCCTCTGATGATGTCGTTGCCTGGAGTTCCATTGATTGTTCCAGATCCAGTTATGGTTGGGTCATCACAGGATTCCTCGCCAATAGAGGCGTCCAGCTCGCAGTCAACTTCGACGTCACCTGGGTCGCTGATGCACACATCTGCAAGAAGTGCGGTCACGGGAGCTGCTGTATTGCCTGTCCCCTCTCCGTTTCCATCCAGAAAGTCGTTGCCAGACACTCCATCTTGATCAGTAAGTACGTCGTCATCCCACCAACCGTTCAAGATATCGTTACCGGCTCCGCCGACAAGGTTGTCAAACCCTGCCTCGCCCAGAAGGAAGTCGTTTCCGTCGCCCCCTTCCATGTTTTCATTGCCACCCGCGCCTGCAAGAATGTCATTCCCCTCGTCTCCGAACATTTCCTCGCTGCCGATTCCGCCTTCTAGAAAGTCATCACCTAGGCCTCCATTCATGAGTTCGTTTCCGGAGCCTCCTCTTACCACGTCGTTGCCGTCATCACCTGCAATTCCTGCATCACCTGTTCCATCGTTAATGTAATCATCCCCTGGTCCGCCCGAAATTGATTCGTCTGAAGCACCATTCGCATCCGTAAAGATAGTGTCATCGCCCTCTTCACCGAATACAACTTCGCTGCCTGCTCCACCCAATACAAGATCGTTGCCGGCACCTGCGTAAATCGTGTCATCTCCTGCCCCGCCAAAGATCTTGTCGTCTCCATTCATTGCGCATATGATGTCGTCGCCGCCGTTGCCAAAGATGTTCTCACTGCGGTGTGAGCCCAAGATCACGTCGTTCCCGGCTGTGCCCTGGATTGAGTTGGTTGTGCCAACTATAGTTGGGTCATCGCACGCGCTCGGAACGGTTCCGCCTGTTGGACCTGCTGGGGGACTTCCTGTTCCGACCAATGTCTCGCATCCAAGTTGACGGTCAGGATCTGTCGTGCATTCATCAGCCGTGCCACCGCCGCCGTGCACAAAGTCGTTCCACGACACGCCATCGTTGCTAAAGATGTCGTCGTTGCCGTTTGTACCGGTAAGCCTGTCGTTTCCACCGCTGCCGGTCAGCCTGTCAAAAGCCCGGCCGCCTTCAAGGAAGTCGTTGCCTGCCTCGCCGTCGAGCACGTTATCACCCGCCCCTCCAAAAAGCACGTCGTTGCCATCACCGCCGAATTCATTGTCGTTGCCATCACCACCGTGGATAAAGTCCGCGCCAGGACCGCCGAAGCCTTCATCGTCTGGTACGCCGACCTGGGTATTGGTGCTATCACCGAGGTACAGAACGTCGTTGCCTTCTTCGCCAAAGACAGTGTCGCCACCAAAGCCGCCAAATACCTGGTCGTCTCCTATACCGGAATAGACGGTATCTTCGTGATTGCCGGTGTAAATGTCATCGTTACCTGGGCCGCCATAAACTGTATCGTCTCCATCCGCCGTGACGATAAAGTCGTGACCATCAAGTCCACACACTATGTCGTTGCCTTTCTTTGCAAATATGATGTCGTTACCATTTGTTCCTCTGATTATGTCGTTTCCATCGGTACCATATTTCGTGGCACCGTTGCCAGTCATTACTATTGTCGCATTCGTACATGCGTCATCAAAGTCTACCGCTGCGTTGGCATTGGTCCATGCCAACGTGGGCAGCATGGAAGCAATCGCTGCGATAAGGAGCATTAGACTTAAGGGGTTCCTCATATCTTGCGTTTTACTTGGTGAGACAATATTAAACGATTATGACATAGCTGGTCATTAGCAGTCGAAAGAGAGGTATGTAGCAGTACGTACAGAACAAAGCTCGTGATAGTAACTGATCACAAGGGATGTCACGAGATGTCATGTACCGCCGATCGCTATTACTGGAACCCAAGGCAGGGATTGCTTACCAACGATTGCCCTTTAGGTATGTCATTCCCCATCATCACTTTGATTCAAGAAAAGAGAAAGGAGAGGAGCCCCTCAATATACGGTGTTGTAAGCAGCTAGCAGCTGCTTTAGGGCCTCGGTCTTTGGTACTGTGTCACTCTCAAAGACTACGTTGCCCAAGTGGCCTGCTCCTGTTCCTGTCGCCCGGCTCCATTTCCAGTACGTCCACGCGAATCCCGCATCCTTCCACGCCTTTAGAAAGGCATTCATGTCCGCCTGATTGTGGGCCGAAAACTCGCCTATCATTATTTCTACGCCCCACTGCTTTGCCCATGTCTTGAAGTTGTTGAGCTGCATTAATCCGCCGCCAGTGTTAGGTATCGAGTAAAGGTGTGGTCCGTAAACCAGTTTCGAAACTCCCTGTGGAACGATCTTGTGCTCCATTGTAGGATCTCGAACGAATTCCTTTGTAGTTTCCCTGTCAAAGACTATTTTCTTGTCCGAGACGGCCCTGATCTTTTTCGCAAGGTATGTGTTGTAATCTCCCAGTTTGTCGTACTGCGCCTTGTTGAACAAGTGCGGCTCGTTCAGTATTTCGTAGCCTGCAACACTGTTGTAATTGTCGACCTTGGCTATTACCACCTTCAAAAAGTCAGCCTGTGCATCCCATACTTTCTTGCCATTCACCATGATCGTGTTGGAAAGAAGGCCCTCCCAGAACGGTTTTGCGGTTTCGTAGTAGGTTGGTTTAGATGGGAAACTCTTGACCACGAAAGAAGGAAATCCGATGGCCGTTCCGGACTTGCCAATGTCGGTCTTCCAGTAGCTCGATGTAAACCAGTGATGGTTGTCAAACACCACGCAGATGTTATTTGCCTGCGCGGTCTTTGCGATCAAATCAAGCTCGTTGAGGAATTGTGTCGGATTGAAAGCGTATGACTCCCAGTAGTAAGGCACTCTTATGAGGTTAAAGCCATACGACTTTAGGTGTTCCATGCTGTCCACCACATAATCTGCGGGCGCGCTGAATGAACCGCCCTTCTCGTTCCTTGTGAGAATTGGATCCATAAAGGCCACGCCTCTTAGTTGGTTCATTGGCTTTGAATCGCAGTCAGTTCCGCCAGGAGGGGGAGGCGGTGGCGCACCGCTGTCAAATCCATTAGTGTAAACAACTTTCATGGTGTCCTCGTTCAAGACTTTGACATAATCCATGTCGCCAACAAAGAAATTATCCAGGACCTTTGCGTTCGCCCCAATCCTCAATACCCCCGAAAGGGTGGTATCTGGATTCTTGGCGATCGTCTTGGATGCAACTGTAGCTCCGTCGACTAGCAGACTTAACTTTGCGCCGTTGTACACGAGTTTGACCACGTGCCAGACGTTCATCGAAATGGCACCTGATGAGATGTAGTGGTTCGTCCCATCGGCGGCATTGAATCCGCCACCGATCTTGTTATCAGGATTCAGGTAAAGCGCGTAGTTGTGTTCGACCTGACTGTTGCTTCCGGTTGCGCCCTTGTTTACGATGTAGCCGCGCTCTGCAAGATTGTCAGCGATTCTAATCTTTGCTTCAAGGATAAAGTGATTGAGCTTTAACGCCGCCGTCGAAGGTACGTCTATCTTGTCGTTTCCGTCGAAATGCTTGAACATCGGTGCCGCATATACAGCAGGAATGACCGAACACAACAGGAGCACTGAGATAGAAACTCCCAGTATAGTGTTCCTTAGTCTTCCGCCAAAGATCCCATTCATCTTTCTTATGTCTATGTTCTCCATTCGATACTCACTTTTAATAGTTATGCAAAAAGAATCTAAACGATCTGGTACTATTCTTGACAATGCGCGCCTGGTGACAGCTGGAATTGACAACTTTCAATGCCATCAAATCCAGATCTTTAGTTCCATGTTCAAAAATGAATAGCAGAGAATTGCAACGCGATTTCTACAAGATAGTTAGGTGTATAGATAGTTACGGCCAATTGTACAATAAATAGAAAGAGGTTTGTGACCGGAATTTGAATTTCGTTACTTTGATATCCATTGCTTTAGTTCTGGTATGACCTTGCCCTGCATGTCAGACGGCACTGGGATCTTCATCAATTCCAGAATTGTCGGAGCCACGTCATATATCGTCATCTTGTTCAGCTTCATTCCAGACCCATTCTTTGCCTTGTTGTACAGTATGAACACGCCGTCGTGGTAGTGGACAGAGTCGTCCGGACCGGTGTCATTTTCATCCAGGTAGAGTGAGTTGTGACCCAGGGTGCCGGCAGATCTCCAATACAGATCATCAAAATATGCCATCAGATCGGGCATGTCTCCCTTTGGTTTTCCATAGAGCTCCACGGGGGTAAACACTTTGTTAAGGAATTGCTCCCCCTGAGGCCCTCTTATTCCCATCAATTTCTTTGAAAGTTCTTCCCTGACTTTTTCGTAATCTTGCTTTGGAATGATGCCATTTGGTTCTCTTCCCTGCACGTTCAGAAAGATCCTTGCGTAATAGCCACCCCATCCCCATGCCTTGGTCTTTGACCAATCGATTTCACAGTCATCCAGGTCAGTCTGAGTTTTAGGATAGCTCTTCAATGTGAGGTATCCTTCCTTGATCAGCCATTCATTGATGCACAGGCATCCTTTCATCCCGGCGGTTCCGTGGTCAGATACCACAAGCACATAGGTATCGTCGTCTACAAGCGCGAGCAGCTCGCCGATCTTTTTGTCAATGAACTTGTAATAGTCCTGTACCACAGACTCGTACTTGTTGCCTTCCACATATTTCGGGTGACTCTTGTCGTAGAATTTCCAGAATGCGTGATGAAGCCTGTCGACGCCGATCTCGACAAACATCATAAAGTCCCACGGGTCCTTTTTCATAAGATGCTTTATTACTGTGAACCTTTTTTCGGTCATTTCATAGAGTTGTTTCAGAATCGCATCCCTGTCCTCGGTCCTGAAAACCACGTCAAACAGGTACTTGCCCACGAGCGATTCGATCTCTGGCTTTAGCTCCCGTGGGTAAGTGTATTCGTTCTTGTCCGACGGTGTCACGAAACATGACACGAGCTTGCCGTTTACCGGATAAGGCGGATAGCTTGGAGGCACGCCTATCAGGCAGACTTTCTTGTCATGGTCTGCCATGTAGTCCCATACCCTTCTTTCTTTTATAGAAGTCGAGTTTGCGATCCATCCATCCGTGTACGAGCTCCCTTTCCTGTGCCTGAAGCCGTAGACTCCCAGTGAGCCAGGGCTCTTGCTGGTCATCATTACCATCCATGCAGGTATTGTGATCGGAGGATGACAACTCTTTAGAACCGAGGACGTTCCGTTTTCTATCATCATAGAAAGATGAGGGAGATCTTTTTTTATCTCATCGGAGAACAGGCTCGATGGCATCGAATCCAGACCGATAATAAGCAGTTTTGGGCTAGTATGACTCATTGTTGAAACGCTCTCTCGCTGATTTATTTAATCTATAGGTCGCCGGTATTATGTAACACCTGAGCCATCTGACGCATTATGGTACCATGCAGCTAGTTTGCAGGAATAACAGGAATCTTTGCGTTTCTCCAGTATGCGGTCGCTCGCTTTATTCCTTCCCCCAGTCGGATTCTGGCTTCGAAGCCCAGTGAGGATCTCGCCAGCGTGGTATCGGCCAGCGTATCTTGCACATAGTTCTTTATCGGATTGGCCAGGTAGATCGGTGCGATATCAGAGCACAAGTCTTCGCTGATAGCCCTGACAATGCTCGCGAATGAAGTCTGCACTCCGGTTCCCACATTGTAAATTCCATAGTCGATCCCAGATTCCATAGCAAGAATATTGGCCCTGACGACATCGCTAACATGTGTAAAGTCCCGGGTCTGAGTGCCATCACCGTACACGACAGGTCTTTTTCCGGCCATCATGTCCCAGATGAACTGCGTGATGTTGTTCGCGTACTTGCCCTTGTGGCCTTCGTTTGGCCCGTAAACGCTAAAGTACCTGAGTCCGATCGATTTTACTCCCCATTCCAGATAATAGCTTCTGGCAAGGACTTCTCTGCAGTAAAATGAAGCCTCGTAAAAGCTTCTCGGAGAAATGAATTGGTGTTCGTTAAAGGGCATTGAAGAACCATTGTACAATGAACTTGATGACGCGTAGATGACCTTCCGCACGTTGTTCTTTTTGACGGCTTCCATGACATTCATGAAACCTATGGCGTTAACATCGACTCCATGGCTTGGGTTCTCCCTGAACATCGGAGAGGAACTCTTTGCTGCATCATGAAACACAAAATCGCAGCCTTGGCATAGTTCCTGAAGCAGATGTGGATCCTTTACAGAGCCCTTCACGAATCGTACGTTTGTTGACAGGTTTGAAGCGGCGCCCAGCGAAAGGTCGTCAAGTGCGACTACTTCGTTGTCCCTGTCCTTGCCAAGGGCATTAGCAATATTTGAGCCTATAAAGCCGGCCCCTCCAGTTACAAGTATTTTCATGAGATTGAAATCATCGATGTGGGTACTTAACCCTGCACGGTAAATCGCTTCTATTTTTCAGTAATGCCTGAACCAGACTTCAAGTGCCGTGCTGAAACCCCGAAGGGGCTTATGCGGCAACTCTTTCGATCTTGGTCCACTTGTAGTCTTTCTTCCGCAGGACCGTAACGTTCAGCAAGGCCCTCAGCTGGGCATACTGGAGTTCGATGAAGGTCCACGGGCCCGATATCGCCCGTTGTTTTCTCGCAAGAACAACGACTGCCAAAAGTACAATGATCGTAATGTCAAGGTAGGTCGCAAGCGACAAGAGTGCAAGGTCAAGGATTGCCAGTACGACCGTGGCAGTGAGAAGAACGGGGGAAATGATGAACATGAAAAAGTTCGAAGGAAACACGTACATGCCGAACTTGCCGTATCGCGGATTGAACATCAGGCGCGCATTCTCAAAGAGCACGCGCAGCAGGCCCTCTGCCCTCCTGATCTTCTGACGAAGTCTCTCGCTATCGTCATCCGGATAGTCCTCGTAAAAGTTTACGTTCGGGTCATAGATGACCTTGTAACCCTGACGCCTGATGTGTATGGTCTGGATAGTTTCATCGCCGTATTCCTTTGCCTTGTACTCCTTCATGAGGTTCCTCCTGTACGCGCTGAACGTCTGCGCCATGAATACAGAGTCAATGTTAGTCTCTGCCTTTTGAATGGTTTCGTGCATGCTCCTGTATCTGACTTCGCTTGACTCGCTCTGGTTTGCCACGTTTACCTTGCCGGTTACCGCGCCGACGCGGGCATCGCTGAAATGTGAGATAATCTCTGTCAGGGTGTTTTCAGCGAGCGTCACATCTGAATCCATCTTTACAACTATCTCTCCCTTGCACTCCCTGAACGCCTGATTCAGGGCAGTTGCCAAACCCCTTCTTTCTACGTCGTGTATCAGTCTGACGAAAGAGTATCTTCTTGCGAAGTGTTCGATTATTGAGGGAGTGTTGTCACTTGAAGAATCCACGACCAGGACTTCCATTCTTTCTTTTGGGTAGCTAGTTTTCATCAGGCTGTCGAGCCTGCTTGCGATTATTTTTTCTTCATTGAACGTCGGCATGACGATTGATATGGAAGGGAAATATGCCTTATTCCCAATTTTTGTATCATTCGCCTTCTTGGCATACCTTATCGAGATCGCCCCTATGAGCAAGTAGCCTGCACAGAGAATGAGAAGGGGCACGTGCACCGTGAAAATGCCAACGACATCAGACCAGTTCATTTCGTATACACCAGTCCATCAACTATTCTTTTTGCCGTCAGGTGAACGGCTTCGGTACTGTCGTATTTCGGACTCCATCCCAAAGATTCGATTTTTTGCACATCTAGTAACATGTTCTTTACGTCGCCTTTCCAGCCGCGTCCGTTATCGACTCCTCCAGTAAGATTCATCTTGACATTTGACAGCCGCATTGCGGTCATTACCGCAGTTGCTATTTTTCTTACGTCTATCTGGTCCCTTGATCCTACATTGAAGACGCCGACTCGTTCTTTCGATAGGGAAACCCCCATCAGAATGGCCGCTATGCAGTCGGAGATATGCAGGTAGGATTTGTTCTGGGTCCCGTCACCCAGTACTTCAAGCTGTGTTGGGTCTTTGAGCAGTTTGTTTACAAAATCATAGATTACACCGTGTGTGCTGTCCTCTCCTATTATGTTGGCCAGCCTGTAGATGACGGCGCGCATCCCATAAGTGTGCGCGTACGATACGATAAGTGATTCGCATGCGAGCTTGGACGCGCCGTACATCGATATCGGCTCAAGGGGAGAGTAGTTTTCGGGTGTTGGCACGGTAGCCGCATCGCCATAGACGGTAGAGGTGGAAGCGAAAACCAAGGTCTGGGCATCGATCCTCCTTGCCGCTTCGAGCAGGTTGAAAGTTGCGACAACGTTTTGGGAGAAGTGGACTGAAGGGTTAGTGGCGCTTATTCTCACTTCAGGGTTTGCGGCGAGGTGGTAAATCGTCTTGCAATCCTTCGGCAGAGCGAGAGGGTCAGCCTGCAGGAGATCCACGTTATGGAACCAAAAGTTCTTGTATTTGCGGGCCGGTTCAAGCGATTTCACCCGCCCGCTACTCAGGTTGTCAAGTACGTGTGTATCCTCCCCGGCTTCAAGCAATCGTCGCACAAGATTACTTCCGATAAAGCCCGCGCCGCCTGTAACGAGTATTGTCATTGGAAAGCCTCCGGTACGGTTCTGAACATAGATATCACTGTCTCGTCTCCGCAGGGCTTATTGATGAAGTGGATGAATACACCCTTGTCGATCCACTGTTGATTATCAGATTGTTCTTCTCCCTTACCCCATCTTCTATTTCATCGTACAGTTCCGGCTGGTTGTACTTCATTGCAATGTTGTTTTGCTCTGGATCAGAGAAAATCATCCTGCTATTAAAAGTGCCCTGACTCTGGATCCAATCCTTCGTAAGATTGATGTTCCTTTCGTCAAACGAAGTCTGGAATATCCGGTCAAATGAGAGAGTGTCAAATCTAATGTCCGAGGCTGCTGCATAGTATTTCGACACTAGGCCACCTATGAAATACGAAATGACCCGCTCGCCTCCTTTCGAAGATTCCGCTAGGATCTCTGTAGAGTTGACAAGGCTTGGCGAGGCATATGTTGTCGGGTCCCGTCCATATCTGGTTGCTGGAATGGAAACCAAGAGAGCGACGACGAACGCGAACAGGGCCACCTTGGCTATCCTGTCCCTCCTCCCGAAATGATTCTGCGCAAAAAAGATTGCTACAAGGACCGACCAGGCGATGGATACGTATAGAAAGTTTCGCGAAAGCAGGACAGATGAAAGATACATGCTGATCACGATGAACGATGCAGTGGCGAACCAGCCAATAATAATCAGAACATAGGCTGATTTCTGTTTTCTTTTCAAAAGAACGAGCGACATTACAATGCCTGAAATCACAACCGCCGCGACTATCACCGTGCGCAATGTTATGACAGCCGAGTACGACTCTGAAGGTGATGGGGTAACCCTGATGTCGCCGGAGATAAAGCCGTCGCTTAGCTTCTGCTCGAACTCCTCCCACTTGAACACTGTTCGCGTCTCAGCGTTGTAGATCGACCACGATAGGAAAAGCACTCCTGCGATAGCTGTCAACAGGATTGCCCTGTTGGACACAAGGTTTCGCTTTCGCAGCACAATGTATGCTATCGCAGCAATACTGACAAGGTTAACAAGAAGGAAAAAGGCGTTGGTAGGGCTCGTGATATTTGTCGCGAAAAGCGCGAGAAGGCCTATGGCCAGCCAGCCTCTCCTAGATTGTTTACCCGACACCGCCTTTATCATTGAAAGAAAGAACACCAGATAGAACACAAGCGCGAGTCCCTGCGGCGAGTAGTGCCCCTGGTCAACCCAAAAGGCCCCCATGAAGCTCAGGGGCGCTAGAGCGGCAAAGCGAGGGTTGTAGTGACGCCCAATGCAGTATACGAGGGCCATGACAAGGAGGATGGTGAAGAGCTCTGAATACCGGATCAGAGCAAGCGGCGGCAGGCCCTGCACTATCGCAGAGACTCCCAGCAGGATGAACGAGCTGGGATATTCGCGTGCGTACCTGTCGGCCTGGTCGATATGCCCGTCTGATATCACCGGCAGGCTTTCCGCGCCGTGGGCAAAGACATCCGTAAATCGCGGAACTTCATAAGAAATCACAGGGGTACCGTACAGGAAAAGTCCCACTAAAAGGATGGGGATTATCCTCGCATCATTTTTCTTGCGCGAATCGAACGCGACCGACACTATTACTGAAGCAATGCTAGTGGCCAGACCTGCCCAGTACACGGCCGGAAGGGCCCTGAAATAGTAGAATCCGTATGGTTCCAGCTCTGTTATGGAGAAGCTGTCGATGGTGAGAATAAATAATACAATCGAGGCAACAGAGAACATCCATACAATGTAGTTGACCTCTAGTTTCTTTGCGCTCTCTGATACGCTTTGCATTAGGACAGTCTTCAAGTTTCCAGCTTCTTCCTGTTTCCTACCCGGGCATCAGTTTGTCCTTTCGGGTCCGGCTCTAGGCCTGTTCATGCTTCGCAGTCTTTCCCTAATCCTGAGGCTCTCACTGTTGATTTCCTGCGTAACGCTCCTCTCCATGAGCTCGCTGCCCTCTGCAAACATCTCCTTGATGACCTTGCCATCCATTGCCGAAGGAATAGCAATGCCATGCATGTGAAGTATAGTCGACGCTACATCCCAGACATGCAACTCGCCATCAAGCGTCACGCCTTTCCTAATATCCGGTCCCGAAGCAGCGATTATTCCTTCAAGCCTGTGAGAACCTGAAATCACAGCACCGTGGTTCTTTAGTTTGTCAAATACGTTCCTGTTAAGATGGGTCGACATTCCGTACCCGAGCTTTGTCACGACAAAGATATCCGGTGCCCTGTCGCTCTGCGGCCCCCAGAGCACTTCCTCTCGCTTGTACAGTTTTTCGATGACTGGAGTGCCATTGTCGCTTACTTTTGCAAGCCTTGCCAGAATGGCGTCTCGAACCCTTTCGAATTCGGCGCCCTCTAGGCTGCTGTTCAGATAGATTCCGTGATACGCGGTGCTAAACGCCTGCGAGGCATCATAGTCAGTCTGGCCCTCTTCGTACGAGCTTAGCGGTATTGCCTCCTTCACCATCCGGGGGCTCAGTCGATAGATTTTCAGTGCCACTCCTGAAAGTCGCAGCTTGCCAATAATTTCCATGAGCTTGTAGATTGTCAGACCGCTGGATGTCATCATAGATCGCACCGCGCTCTTCTTGATTACCTGGAATCCCTCGCTTCCAAGCCAGGTGTTTATGTAGAGCGCCCTCTCTGTCGGGCCGAATCCGTGGTCTGAGCAGACCAGCACGTTTGCATTTTCTCTGGCAGCGATGTCTAGAAACTGCCCGAAATATCCATCCAATAGCGCAAAGTGCTTTTTCAAGTAATCATAGTCAGTATAGAAAATGTGCATCAGCCTGTCGCTTGTCGTGAATATCGGCGCGAGGACATCCCAGTCTACCTTCTTTGAAAGATAGAGCGCAGCCTCCGCCTGTTTCGATGCGACTTCCTCAAGCATAGAATAGGCTTTTGGCTTGTCCTCGATGGCCGTCTCATAGAAAGTCGATGGGGGCTCGCACATGTACCCGCCCACGACACTGTCGATTTCCTCCCTCATTTCTTGCGGGTGGATAAAGTTCTTGACGTTGGGCGGTGTCATCAGGCCCGAAGTGACCACGCCATTTATCGGATTCGGAGGGTAGGTGACCGGATCATTTATCAGAATCGACTTTAGTCCTTTCCTGCTCATTATCTGCCAGATTGTCTCGGCCTGGCGAAACCTTGACTGCGCGATTTCTATCTTGCCATTAAGCCTCAGCCTAAAGTCAGGCATTCCATGCTTGCCAGGATTTACACCGGTGAAAATGCTATTCCAGGCCGCCATCGTTTCGGTCGGAAACGTCGACAGAAGAGTGCCCTTAACTCCGCCTTCAAGGAATTTCTTCATATTCGGCAGCGCCCCGTCCTTTACAAAGCGGTCAACGAGGTGCCAAGGAGCACCGTCAATTCCGAAAAGTATTGTCCTTCTTCTCACACAACCAGCCTACTGTTCAGGATAATTAAGATTTATGTACTACCTGTTCCTGATTTGCGATCACGTGTTTTTCTTCAGTGACTGCAGCTTGCTCTTTATCCGCGACGCCTCGTAGCCGGTCTTTTTCACTTCTCTGACCGCCATGACACTCTCGTTCCTAAAGATCTCCTTCATGACGACTCCATCCATGTAGGACGGGACTGAGAGGTCCATCATGTGGAGAATTGTCGGGGCAATGTCCCATACCCTCCTTGCCACTTCTAGCCTGTGCGGCCTGATATCCGGGCCGTATGACATGAAAATGCCTTCTGGCCTGTGGATTCCCGTGTTTGCGGTACCGCCCTTGTAGCCTCCCTTGTCATCTCCGATGTATTCCGAGTTGGGCCCGTCCGAATAGTAGGTCGGGCAGTAGCCATCGTGCAGCGTGAACAAGATATCCGGTGCCCTGTCGATGTACTGGCCGCTCATCACGTCTTCCCTCTTGAACACGTCCATCACGACCGGGCTTTCCTTATCGACTACTTTTTGCAGCCTGTGCATTATGTCAGATCTGATTCTTTCGTATTCGTCCTTTGCTGCTTCACGGTTGATAAATATGCCTTCGGCCTTTGAAAAGGCGATCGACTTTTCCATATCTATGGGCCTGTCATACTGGAAGGCAGCGTCGACAATGATATCAGACTTTATCAGGCTTCGCAGCACAAAGTCGTAGAGGTGAAGTTTCTTCAGTATCATTGCCAGCTTTGTTGGCGTTATTCCCAGCTTGGTGGCCAGCGCGACAAGGTTTGTCTTGCGCTTCTGGAGCCCAATGTGTGCCAGCCATGAGTTTATGTAGAACGTCTTGCGGAGCGGGCCAAATCCGTGATCGGACGTTATCAGAAGGTTGGCGTTCTCTCTTGCAGCTATGTCGAGATATTGCTTCAAGAGTCCGTCCATCTGTATGTAATGTTTCAGGATGTATTCGGGCTTGTGCCACATAGTGTGCTGGATCTTGTCGGTCGAAACCCAGATCACGGCAAGAGAATCCCATTCATAGTTCTTTGCTAGGTGGAGGCCCACCTTCGATGTCTTGTTCGCAAACTCTTCGATCATCGAATACGCCTTTGCGTCGTCTTTATTCACGGTAAGATAGTAATCCAGAGGAAGGTCGGTCCAGTATCCTCCCGCGACCTTCTCCAGTTCGCTCTTTAGGTCTGCAGGATGGACGTAGGTAGAGCCTGGCGGAGTCATCAGGCCAGTGGTCATTACGCCGTTTATCTTGTCTGCAGGGAAAGTCGCAGGCTCGTTGACAACGATGGACTTTATGTTGTTCTTGCTCATAATTTGCCATATCGTGTCTGTCCTCCTGTAGTTGGAAGTTCCAAAGGAGAACTTGCCGTCGATCTTTAGAATGAAATCGGTGATGCCGTGCTTTCCGGGATTGACTCCTGTAAACATGCTCGTCCATGAAGGTACGGTAACAGCCGGAACCGTTGACATCAGGGTGCCGTGCGATCCGCTCTTCACCACATGTTCAAAGGTCGGGAGATGCCCTTCAGAAATGAACTTGTTGAAGAGAGTCCAAGTGGCTCCATCTACTCCGAAAAGTATCGTCTTTTTGCTTGTTTTCTCTGCCATTCCTACTCACATGTGTCCAGCACGGATTGTCGACAACCCGCAATCAAATCCTGCTGTATGTTGCGTGCGATACATATTTCGCCCAAACAAAGGCCAGCCCGCTCGCTACTTTCCATTTCTTTCGTCTCCTTTGATAGAGAAATTGCGTTTCCAGACAAGGCGGGGCTCGTCTGATTCGCTAAATATTCGATCCCTGATCAACCCGATATTTCTGACTTGGGCAATCATTTCCACCAGCCTTGTGGGAGCGAACGACCTTGAGAAGAGGTCGGGGCTGTTCTCGATGATAGTCTCTCCTGTTACCATGCGTTTCTTTGCCTTTTCAGTCCCTATCAATCCGTCCAGGATCAATTTTTCGTCACCCACCTTGATCTGATCATAAAGTTTCCTGTTGGACCTGTACATAGAGCTGTCCCTGGATAGTATAGAGATGGCAAATATCACAGCTATTCCTGCCGTTATTCCCAGCGGTATGTAAGGACGTTGTGTGACTATGGCGTCCAGAGTGCGAGCTCGAAGCGAGCTGATTGATACCTCGTTCCAAAAGTCATCAATCGGCCGGGCCAGCGAAAGAAAGATTTCTTTGATCTTTTCGATATCGGTTGTTCCGTCTATGGCTCCCATCCTGGCAAGACTGTCCATGTTAGCCCACAGGACGATCTGGACATTTCGTGGCTCAAATCCGGATCCGAAATAGAGCTCCCTCTTGTCAGTCCAATAGAGCACCCCTTCAGTGGCATTTGAGCCCGGCTTTTGATATACAAAGAATCGTCCCTTCTTGTCGTCCGAAATGTCTACCCACTCTAAGGCAAGCACTGTGGCAGATGGCCTGCCAAACTTTGAGGGGTACACCAGCAGCGACCCTTCCCACGTATGGAGGGTTCGCGATATCTGGAGACCTGCGAGGATCATGGGTTTGCCGGTCGTGTCTCCAGTGCTAGTTGTGTTTGACTGGTAGCGAAAAGCCAGCGACGCATCCTGATTCAATATCTTTTCTACCCTGGTGTCCCTGTATGCGTACTTTAGATCCCACCCGTCAATCTGTGGAAAGAAGAAAGACGTTGTCTCTGGGCCTTCTATTTTGCTAATGTCAAGGTGCGATAGTGAAAGGGCCGCCACCTGAGCGCCACTAGTATTTTGTATAGCGGCGATGTGGCCTGTCACCACCAGACTTGCAATCAGCGCCAAGAGGACCATTCTGCTGACGGCTTGCGAGGTCATTTTAGATGCGATGGGCTTTACTGGCTTTCCGCACAGCAGGCACATTGACTCTCCGGCTGCCAGGCTTTTTTCACATGATGGGCAGTTGACCTCTTTTCTGGCAGGCCCGCGAACTCCCAGTTTTAGCACCAGGTCAGCAAAGAAGAGCAAGATGAGGGTGCCGACCGTGCTCATCACCACGCCGGAAACCGTATGGAAAGATTCTGCTGCCACCTCGCCGGAGGTATACCAGATAGAGATTATTGCTGCGATTCTTACCGCGTTAAGAATGTAAAAGACTGGAAATCCTATCGCAAATACAAGCGCCCTTTTCCAGAGCTTTCCCCTGAGGATATAAGCCACGAAAAGCGAAAATACAGAAAGCCCTACCAGAGAAAAAGTTCCTGAGCTCGGCTCTCCAACGTAGAACGGAATCCTTGCACCCTGGGAGTTCTCCATGACAAGGGCAGGCGCGCCAAAGCTCGCGTCAAGACTGATCGGAAAGCCAATAGCACTGAGCATGTACTGAACAACAACTGCTGACGACCACGACAGGTCCGCCGCAAGTTCTGACAACAGGTCTGCTGGCGGAGGCTGAAGATAAGCCAAAAGGACGATGGCCATGAAAGCGTGCCTGAGTGTCTGCATGTTGAACAGTAGCATCGTTCCACCCGCGATAAAGACCGGCAGTGAGAGAAGGTGGTACTCGAGCGAATATAGAGTAGTTGTGCCAATTACGTATACGGTCACCGCTATTGCACATAGCGCAGCCCCAATGACATCATCGAGACGCAGAGATTGTTTCTCCCTCGTGTTCCATGTGGCAGTTGCCAGGAGTACCTTGCGTTTTCTGTGCAGGATAAAGAGGATGAGCATGGGGATGACCAGTACATAGTTCGTGATGTTTCCAGCGCTAAACGACAGCGCCTTCGTAAAGACTACGCTGATGTCGCTTCCATAGACTATTGCGGCAACTCCGAGAAGTACTATTATCTTTATCATGGTAGAGCTGTTATTCCGCAGATTCTTCAAGCCAGAACCATTGCCGTTACCCAGAGAAAGTTTGCTCATTTGTTTTTCCTACTTTTCCGCATGATTCCAATCAGCGTTTGGATTTCCTTCTTTGTTGTGACCCGCCAGGCCATTGAAATCACCCCATAAGTAGCCAGCCCGGCAGCAAGTGACAGCACAATGTTTGGAGTGACAAGCGTTGTGGCAAAGGCCGACGCCGCTCCTACCATCATAGCGATCGCTGGCTTGAGCGTGCTTTTCGCAGAAAGCGCAATGTTCTCTTTTGACTTGAGGCCTATCATCGACATGGCAAGGCTTGAAACGGAACCTGCCAGCACTGCGACCGCAGCGCCTTCAATGTAGAACATTGGTGTCAGAATGAACGTCAGGGCGATGGTTATTCCTGAAGAGGTAATCCCTATCTTGGCCACTTCGGCAGCCCTGTTTGCCGCGTTAAGCATCGAGGTAATTATTGCTCCAAGGGAAAAGATGATCGAAGACACGACAAGGATCCTGAGCGCGGAGGATGCTTCGACATACTGGTCGGAGATGAGGCCAAGTACCTGGTCGGGCTGCACGAAAAGTATCAGAAATCCTATTCCGCTTATCATCATCGACAGTCTCACTCCCGAGTTCAGCGTATGACTGAACCCTTCTTTGTTGCCTTTGGTCCATTCCTCGGTAGCAGTCGGCAGGAGCGACCTTGACACAGCGTTCAGCACACCGCCTACCAAGTTTGATATCAGGACAGAAAGCCCGTAAAATGCCGCGAGTTCAAAGTTCTGGGTTCCGACGATGAGGACGCCTATCTGTTGCGTGAGGGTCTTCATCCCGACCGCCGCATAGTTGTGCCCGGAGAACTTTATTATCTGCCCTATTCCGCGGATTTCGGACTCGTCCGCAAGCCCGCCATTATCGTACGCTGGCACATGCTTTGGAAAGAGTCGCGGGACAAAGAACAGATAGCCTACAACTGATGCAACAATCGAAGCGATGGCAAACGAAACGATTATCCCGAATCCGCCAAACGCCGACATCACAAGGAAGACTGCCAGACCCATCCTTATGACCTGGTACAGCGAATCGCTCAGGAGGGCATACTTCATTTTGTGAGAACCCTGGTAAGCGCCCATCAGCGCCGATACCACGGTTTGTGATGGGAGGAAGGTTAGAACTACTAGCATCAAAAGAATAGTCATTGACGGATCGGCATACACTTCTGTAGAGATATAGCCGGAAAGCAGCGCTATCACCGCAGCAACTGCCACGCTGACCATCAATGCGAGCTTTATGCCGAGCGAAAGGATCCTTCTTGAAACTCTCGGCATCCCCTTTGCGTTGTACTCGGACATGTACTTTGATATCGTCACCTGGACGCCGTAGCCAGCAAAACCGATAACGCTCGTGGCAAATGCGACGGCCACCATTGCCTGCCCAAGCGGGGCAGCATCGATCAACTTTGCCAAGACTATCCAGAAAAGCGCTCCCAGTGAAAGATTGACAACGTTGTCCAGTATGAGGTAGTACGACCCTCTAGCGAGTTTCTCAAACGGCCTTACGTTTTCTTCAGCCATTTCTATCCGTCAGTCCCTGCATTCTGGATGAATCTTAAGTGGGTCCTGTACGCTCTGTGCCTAAGGCTGTAGTTCCTGTAGGAGGCGAGAATCGCCACCGCTATGCTAAATGCCGACATGGAAGCAATGACCGGCTCCATCCTGACTCCGATTTCGCTGTAACCAAGTACAATCCCTACCAATGCTACTATGCCAAGGCTCAGGCCGATGCTGACTGCGATTAGTTCCACAGCATGGGGTTTGTCTTGTCGGACCAAAAGCCCTGCGAGGGCATAGCCAGGCACGGCAAACAAAAATACAGCACCGATGACACCGCGGACACCAAGCCACGGCACCTCCTGCGGCAGCAGATAGAGTGATACTATCATGAGAATGCTTCCGAGGACTGCAGCCCACAAGGGCAGGTTTGTCCATGGGTCTGAAAGACTTTTCACAAAGGAAGAGGGCATTTTTTCTTCTGACAGGTTCACCGCGCCTTGCCTTTCCAGATTCCTTACCGCGTCGTGTATTTCCTCGGCAGAAATTGACCTGTCTGCTTTATGCAGATTAGCAACTACATCGCCCACCTTCCGGCAGGTCTTCCTGTTCATAATGTCCACTACCATCTTTTCTACCAGTTCACTTCTCCCCGATTCTGCTATCTGACTCTTATTTGGATCTGATTCCATGCGCTCCCGCTTTCCTGCCCAGAGGGCCAAGTGAAGATGAAATTCCCAGAGTCTAAGTCACGCCTCCACAGCTCGATCACGAATCTAAAGTCCCTTTCCTTTTCGTTCGAGATTTTCAGGTCTGTTATTTCCTCGCCGTTGACCACTATCGTGTTTATGGTGGCGTTGCCCCCGTGAATCTCCAGTTCTTTTAGCGTTATTGATACAGGCATTGTCCATGTCGAGCCATCCGGGACAAGGTGTCTCGCTTCGTAGAGATGATCCACCTGTGTGGTCAGATGCAGCCTGTCGTCAGGTCCCTGCTGCGTCGCATTCACCAGTTTTATCCTGACCGCAACATATTCTGAGCCTCCCATGTGATTGTACACCAGAACATTCCAGTCCAGCGTCTCGTTTGCCATCACAAAACCTCCTTCCCTGGGATAGTATTCGGCGGCTGCATTGTTCTTGCCAAGTGTACTCAAAGTCAGGAACCTGTCCCGTGGGGCATCATCCAGGTTTGCATAGGCCAGAGTCAGGAAAATTGCGAATGTGGAGGCAAAAACCATGATGAACAGGCCTGAGGTGAGCATTCCTTTGATTCTTGCAGACGGTCGATCGGGGAATAACAATTCCTAACTTGATCCCTTCTGGTGTATTTCCAGTGCTTCGAACTTTTTGGTTCGGCGCGACTTCCACATGCTATAGAGAAGGATTGTTGCGACAGAGACTATGAACGACGACAATGGCACGTAGACGGTGAAAGTCAGTATGTCAGCAGCCTCTCTTCCTGCAGCAGCCGCACTTCGGATTGACGAAGACTCGTCTACTATCGATAGCAGCAAGTCATTGGCCTGTATGACACATTCGTCCGGTCCCGAACAGCTGGTGAATGTATTCTCTTTTGCCTGCCGCTGAAAATCAAGCGCAGTGTTGAATTTCTCTGTCAGATGCGAAACATCGGCGCCTGATGCCTCCGCGGCCCGTATGCTACGCAACGCCTGATCGGCAGTCGCCTCAACCAGTCCTATTGAATCTCCAGTCGCCAACGCACCATCAATGCCGGTAGCGTTGGACCCGACTGCTAGGGTTGCAAAAATCATGACCAATTCGAACAGCATTTTTCTCTACCCGCTAACCAGAGTCACGATGTTTGCAATGCCGATGGCGATGAAAGCCACGACGAACGCGGCAGCTGCTATCCGCAGCTTTCTTAGATCTAGGAGAATGCTTGTTCTTCCGTAGTGGGGCGATATGACTTCTGAGGTCATTAGGATCACCACGGCGCACGCCGCAGAGAGTATGCCGATATCCCATGTTGTGGCGGGAAAACTCATCATGCTCTATCAATGATCCTGTACGTATTGACAATCGTCCCTTCGACTTCGTTTGCACTGTTTTCCTGAATTGCGACCGGTTTGCCGACTACCTTGCTTAGCATCAATGCTAGTGAAGAGCAAAGCGGGCAGCCAAAGTGATTTCCGATCAGGGTTTCTTTGCTTACTGCCTTGCAGAGTTTTGCGGCCGAGTCGCCTACGATGTCGACCCTTACAGATCCCGGCGCATCATGTATCGTGATGCTATCTATTATCCTAAAGTTGTTGGCCAGTAGCCTGGGCAGGTTTTCCTTGAGGTATTCCATGTCCACGGTCGCAAGGTTGACGTCTAGTTCCTTTTCCACAAGGTCCACGAGTCCCTGACTCGGAGCGACCATGAATATCCCCTTTGGATCTTCATAAAGCATCCTTTCTTCGGCTAGCTGTTCTTCGTTGGGAAGACTGCCCCGGAAGGAACTGTCGTAGGGGATGAACACAAAGCCCTGGGCGAGACCCTTCAAGTGGCGTGGGTGGACAAAGATTGTCTTTCCTCTGTAGTTCATGTTTATCAGCATCCTGTCAATCGATTTTATGGTAGACAGCGAAAGCAAACTAAGGATGTTTTCCGGCACGAATTTGGCGGGCGAGATGTACAGAATAGTCACCCCCCAGAAAACCAGACCCAGTCCGGCCAGTGTCAGGACCACCGAGCTGAGCACATAAGAAATCACCAGCGAAGCTCCACCCGCAGCAATTAGAGCGATCCCTATCGTCAGCGTGCTCATTAACTGGAAGTGTGAAAGTTTCTTTTTTAGCCCGGACTTGTCTGCTCGAAGGCCCGTCAAGGCGCTGACCGATGTTCTCGTTTGGCCTGCTAGGGCTCGAGAGTAGTCTCTAACCGCCCCAGAATTGCTGTTTGATGTTGGGATTTTCAGAGTTTTTCACTTAATCGATTTTGTGAGGCAATTTGTCTGCCACCGGCCAGCATGTTGAGTCTTCTGTTTATCCTCAGTTCGGCCCGTCTCATTACCAGGGAAACCACGCCGACGCTCATGGACTGAATTGCCACCATAAGCATGGACAATCCCACAAAGAACCATGAATTTGAAAGCTCGCTACTTACCATCCACTGAAGCATCGATATCGCGAGAAGCACCGCTGCGGGAATAAGTAGTAAACTGCCAAGCATCGAATAAAAGACTCCGGGATTATAAGATCGTGCCAGTCCGAAAATGCTTCTGACTATTCTAAATCCGCTCTTCCATGTCGACAGCTTTTGTCTGCCAAGTCGTGGCCTATAATCAATCGGAACCTCGGTTATCCGGCCAGCTGTTGCAACCTGCGCAGCTATTTCTACTTCAACGTCAAAGCCTGCCGTGGAGAGATTGATTTCCCTCATCGTATCTGTCTTTAAGAGATAAAGACCGGAACAGACGTCAGACAATCCGGTATTCATCATGAGATTGAACAATCTGGTGATTACCCTGTTTCCGAATTTGTGCAGGCCAGTCATGCTCTTTGGATCAGTCGCCTTTCTTGCGCCAATCACTTCGTCGTAGTATTGCATGTGTTGGAGAAGCCTGGCAATCGATGACGCGTCATAGGTAAAGTCACCGTCTATAACTAGAATATACGGAGTTTCCACTCGATCTATTGCAGTTTTTATCGCGCCAGTCTTGCCTTTTCCCTGCTGGAAAAGGATATTGGCTCCAGATTTTTTTGCGATTTCAACCGTCTTGTCATGCGAGTATCCATCTATGACCACAATGTTTCGCAGGCCGACTGACTGGAGTTCCTGGATTACTCTTGCTATGCCTTCTTCTTCGTTGAGTGTTGGAACTACGACGGTAACCATTGAATCAATGTCGGGCTGAAGCCGACCTGGTTTTTCTTCTAGCATATCTTTACTTCATCCTTGCAAATCATGTCCAGCAGGAGCTTGCGTTTTTCCGTGACATCGTTCTCGACGCTTACCACATCGAAGAACCTTCTGAGGTATTCCACTCCTTTTGATGTGGCGACAAACTTGCCATTAGAATCATAGTACAAAAATCCCATTTCTATTGCAAAGTCGATGTGTTTCTTGGCCTGCTTGAAGTTTAGAAAGTTCTCGTTCATTATGCGCGTGCGCGATGCGCCCTGTCTGGCACTGTTTACTATCAGTGCGACAATTTCTTCCTTTGCGCGTCTTTTTCTATTTTGAAATGATGGTTTCATTTTTATCGATTCCTCTTTTCGTGTTGCACGATCATGCCGCTGCCAGTCCTGACTGTTGCATTCGCTTGCACGGACGAAAACGTCAGTCCCATGTACCTGATATAGTTCACGTCCCGCAGCCAGTCCAGTGCTCCCTTGTTACCGTACGAAAAGGCCTTCATTGCGACCGCATTTGCAATGGGCCTGCCGATTGTTTCGAGCCTATTCAGGAAGTAGTTCTTTATTCCAAGCAGCAATTTGCCCATGATCCTCGCAACCACTGTGGCTAATGTTGTATTTTTCACTATTTTCACATGTCTTTGTATAAGGTTTGCGAGAACCCTGTCTTCCAGCGTCAATGTCTGGAACCATATCCCTCTCCTGAGAGCCCTTTGCCTCAGAGCCATGAGTGTCTCGATGAGATTGCCTGAAGATCTTGGAACCAACAGAGGCATATTTCAACGGTAAGTCTGCCGCTTTCGTTATTAGGCTTGTGTCAATGGAACTAGTGAGGAAAAAATATGTAACTAGTGTTACTTATCTTTGTTAGGCAGGTCTTCTATGTCATAAAGCTGCTGATTGGTTTCTGCGTGGTTTTTCCTTGGATTGAGCGATCATCTTGCCTGTAAAGGTTTAAGAGCGGCCGGGGCGATCTGCAATGTTATCTTTTGTTCCTACTGGGCCACGCCTGCTTGGCGTATCTGACTGGCCGGCTTGTTTCGCATCCACTTGGGCTTAGACCCAATCTTTACCTTCTTCTCATTCTTGGCATGCTGCCAGATATCGATCTGATTCTGGGTTCGCTTGACATCGCACACAGAACCGTGACCCACAGCATTATCTTCTGGTTCCTGCTTTTCATCCCTTTTTTCGTAAAATACAGAAAGGTAGCACTACCTTACTTTGTCGCTGCAAGTCAGCACATATTGATAGGGGACCTGATAGTGGGCAAAACCAGCATCCTCTGGCCCGTCATCGACCTCAGAATAGGGCTGGGCTATCCCATACTGTCCCCGCTGAACCTGCTGCTTGAGGCGGCCGGGCTTGTTCTGCTCGTGGCCGTAGTGATCCTTGCCAGGGACAGATCGCATTTGGCGGATCGTAAAAAAACTGCGGTTCTTGCTCTGCTGGTTGTTGTTCCTCTCGTAACATTCGTGATTTTTGCTTCGTCTGGCGGACTGTTGACATCATTTCTATTAGAGCAGAGTGACGCGAGGCATCTGGAGAAGAACTTGCCCTCGCTTCTTGACAGCGGAAATCTTCAGATAGCAGTCGCCATGCACGTGTCGCTTGTCGTTTTCATGGGGATTCATTTCCTCGCAACGTCAAAAAGGCTTTTCCACCACAATCCACCAAGCACCACCAAGTCCCAGTAAGCCGGGTCCGTCTACGACTTTGGCCTCAACTGTAGGCTGCGTCAACAGAATTCAGCAGGTACTGCAGGTAAACGGTGCGCCGGGTGTTATCGCTTTCGTAGACCACGTTGCCGAGCAAGTCTCCGCCGGCTGTCGTTGTCGAGGCGCTCCACTTCCAGTACGTCCAACCGAATCCTGCCTCCTTCCAAGTGGTAATGTAGGCATCCATGTCCGCCTGGTTAGATGCAGAGAACTCGCCGATCATTATTTCGACATCCCACTGGGCCGCCCATGACTTGAAGTTGTTGACCTGGGTTTCGCCGCCGCTTCCCGCCACCGGAACGGCGTACAGATGAGGCGAATAGACAATACCAGAAATATTCTGTGGAACAATTTTGAATTCCAGGTTCGGATTCCTCTGGAAGCCATTTGCGGTCTCTCTATCTATGAATATCTTTTTGTCAGAAATTGCTCTGATTTTCTGTGCCATGTAGGTATGATAATTACCCAGGCTGTCATACTGCGCGACATTGAATAGATGTGGTTCGTTAAGGATTTCGTAGCCTGCAACGCTGTCGTAGTTGTCGACTTTGTTAATTATCTTTGCCATGAATTCCGCTTGAACGTCCCAGACATTCTCGCCATCTATCATTATCGCATTGGCGAGAAATGCACCCCAGAACGGCGCTGCAGTCGTGTCATAATCCGCTTCGGAGGGAAAATCCGCGACGACAAGAGACGGAAATCCTTTCGGCTTGCCTGGCTTGTCTATGGCAGTATTCCAGTAACTTGACGTAAACCAGTGATGGTTGTCAAATACAACGCACATATCGTACGCTTCAGCGGTCTCTGCTATTAGCTCTACTTCATTCATGAAAGCGGCCGGCCAGGACTCGTGAGCTTCCCAGTAATACGGGACACGAATCAGGTTGAAACCATAGGAATTCAGATATCGCATGCTGTCCTGAACATAGTTCGCGGGGCCGCCGACCCGGTCGTCGTTCTCAAATCTCGACAGGATCGGATCTACGAAATTCACTCCGCGAAGCTGGCTCATTGGTACCTCCGAGCAGTCGGTAATGACGGGCGGAGGTGGCGGCGGACTGTTGCCGTCAAAATCCTCGTAATAGCTCACCTTGAAATTGCTTCTGTCGACAATCTTTACGTAATCGATATCCCCGATGAACATTCTTGAAGGCTCGTGGGCGTTGGCGCCTATCCTTAGCGGGCCGCTCGCGCTCGCATCAGGAACCTTGTCAACCGTCCTGGTCGCCACACTGTCTCCATTGATTGTGAGCCTTAGTTTTGAACCATCGTACACCAGTTTTGCAACGTGCCATGTTGAGAGTGAGAGAGGGTCGGAATAGACGTAGTGATAGGATCCATCATCCGCCCGAAAGCCTCCGCCTATCTTGTTAAATGGTGTCAGGAAAAGGGCATAGTTCTGATCGATTGAAGTCTTACCGGCGCTAATGCCCGCCTTGCTGATCAAATAGCCCCATTCCGAAGGCTGCTCTGTGAACCTAAATCCTGCTTCAATGATGAATTGTTCGAGTTGCAGCCGCGGGGCTGAAGGAATGTCGATGTAGTCAGTCCCGTCAAAGTTCCTGAAAGTCTCCGCGGCAAAAGACGGAGACACGCCCGATCCTATCAGGATGACCGAGACGAAAACTCCCAGTATTAGGCTGGCATTGCCTTTAGCAACTTTCATGAACAGTTGAGAGCGTTCAGTCTCAATCGCTTTTAAGTCTGTATGGAAAATCGGAGCAATTGTTACTCGATTTTGTCGTATCCGGCCAAAATCTTGCTTTTCATCGAGTTATGGTTAAGAAAAGATAACTACATTAATGATACTAAAATCCTGTGCATCTCTCGGTGTAGTTCATCTTATGTTATCCGGGATACACAGCGATTAAATGCAAAGAATCGACGATTACAAATATGAACGACCCGGAAGCTCTGCTCAAGGGTCTCAACGCGCTGCTTCACGATTCTTTCAAGAACGCTATCGTATGGGAACAGAGAGACGCTGACATTATCGGGAACTATGTTTACATCAAGTTTGAGGGCAGGGAACTCGGCATGTTCATGGGCTATGTCATTGGCCAGTCAGGTGCCATCAGAGGGTGCATAACTTTCCTATTTGCACATCCGAACTCTGGCGCTGAAGAAAAGTCGCATAAAGCGCGGCTCTTTCACAGACTACTGATAAAATTCAACCTTAGGATGAGCGCTAATCGATACAAGATTGTCAGTGGCAAGTCGCCGGCTATCATCAGGATGAAATATTTTCCCAACGATAATTTCGGGGCCGACATGTCGGAAGCGTTTTTCAAAGAGTCGATAAATGTAATGAAAGCTTGCGAACCTTTGTATAAATCAGTACCGTCATGATTTCTTTTTGGATATCGTTGGCAGCATCTGAAATCAACGATCAGAAAGATTGATAGTCGCTCGGTCTAGATGTAACCGAGATTTTTCAATCTTCCCTTTATCTCCTCTTCCTCTTCCTTTGTGTACGCGTTGGCTTCGCCCTGCGGCTCGGCTTCGCTCACTACTTCTGTAAGGAGAAAAGTGATGTAGTCCTCTACGCTCTTGAATTCGTCGTTTGACATCTTTACTCGATTCTGAACCTTCTCATAAAGCTCCTTTGAGATCTTGATCGAAACGTGGTCTGACTGGGTGGTTGATTCCATACAAGCAGAGGATGTCAGCGGATACTTAAGCAATATGTAAGCCTGACTCTATATTTCACAGTACATTTGAAAATTCTCGGTACCATTCTCTGCACTTGGCGGCATGGGCTTTAATCCCGGGGATGCCCAATTGGAGGTTTTTTTCACGAACCGACTATGTAGTTCGGGCTATAGAACGATCATTCCACACAAGTTAAAAGCAATCTCGCACGACAACAGGGCATGGATTGCATATCAAGTCCGCATGCGGGCCTTTCACTGCCCGATTTCGATATAATGTGTGAGTCACAAATTCTTATGGGGGCTTCCAGTTGAAGCGCAAGGGATTTGTCGTATGGCTGACCGGATTGTCCGGCTCTGGCAAGACGACTATAGGCTCGTCTCTGCAAATTCAGTTACAGGAACTTGGTTTGAGAGCCGAATTGCTAGACGGCGATGAAGTTAGGAGGCAGCTCTCCCCGGACCTTGGCTTTACAAAGGCAGACAGAGAAACGCATGCGAGACGAGTAGTTTACCTGAGCAAGTTGCTCGCCAAGAATGGTATCATTACCCTTGTTTCGCTCATAGCTCCTTACAGATCCTTTAGAGAATACGCAAGAAGGGAGATAGTGGACTATGTCGAGGTCTATGTGAAGACGCCCCTGGAGACTTGCATAAAGAGGGACCCAAAGGGCCTCTATAAAAAAGCCCTGAAGGGGGAGATCACCGACATGACCGGGTTGCAAGATCCGTACGAAGAGCCGGTGAATCCGGAGCTCGTAATCGAGACAGAGCGCCTCACCGTAGATGAGAGCGCGAGATTGATCCTGTCAAAGCTGAAGGAACTAAAGTTCATTCCCCAGGTCAACTTTAACGTCTGAAAAGCTCGCCACTAGGCTGTCACTCTTGATTCCTTCAGACCTTAGAAACAACTCTGGAAAAGTTCAGTAACTCTAGTTACATGCCGTAGCTCCTTACAGGTATATATCATCGCGCCAATAACAAAAGAAGCCGTGCAGCATTCTCAACAGAGTCCGAAGCGCGACATGCTCGCAATAATGCTAAAGATTCTGGATATTGCGAACGAGCCGGTGAAGAAGACTCACATACTGTACAGCGCCGGCATTAACTTTTACCAACTGTCTAGATACCTGAGTTTCCTGTTGAAACTTGGACTGCTTGAAGAGTTCACGGATCCTTATCTCGGCTACAGGACCACGGAAAAAGGTAGGGCTTGTCTAAAGCTCTTTAATTCGACAGAGTTGGAAGAAGTAAAGAAAGTCGAGGCGCCTCCCGTAAGACCAAGGCGCGAGTAAAAGCGACATCACAAGCAATCGTTATTTTCTGATTGTTCGTTTCAACAGATGATATTCTGAAACTTTAAAGCGGCACGACTCATACTTCTGGCAGTGAAATATGAAACATAAAAAGAGAGAAAAGTTGGTGGCCCGTTGTCCTACAAAAATGCATCGGGGCCAATGGCATGGCGTGGATTCTTTGCGGACCTTGTGCCAACTGAAGCGCTATTCGAGTTGGCGACTGCGACGGTCTCGAGTTCTGCTCCGCTAAAGAGCTTCATCAGCACTCGTCCCTTTTCGGTGGTTCTGTACGCGACGTAAGGTGTCTCGATTTCCTCCATCATGCCAGTCTTTAACAGCAGGTCTAGGTACCTAGACAATTGGTAAAAGTTTATGCCCGCCTTGTATAGAATGTGCGTCTTTTTCACTGGAGTATTTCCTACCTCCAGGATCCTGAGGATTATGTCGAGTTTGTCGCGTCTTATATCAGAGTGTATGTCTTGAGTCAATACAACATCAGGTTTCCGCTGTAAGTAATATAGTTTATGTGGTTTAAGCATGTAATTTGTACGAGAAGTTGTGTATTTTTTATCTCATTGAGCATTGTGGTGAGTAGGAATTCGCGCTACGGAATATCTTTCCGCTTGATAGATGACTTGAGCTACATAAGGCATAATTACCATTGTCTAAGAAACGTTGCGGTGGGAACATGCCGCAGCCGATAGAGGAAATCATGACTCTGATAGCGATAAAACCAAGAATATCAGTTGAGGAGGTGGAGCAGATTTTCAATCTCCCAGGTAGATCTACTCGCAACATTATCGATTTTCTACTAAAGTTTGACTTCGTCCGGATGGTCGAAGGCAGATACTTGGTCATCAGTGAGAGTTGTACACCGTTCTTTGAGGAATTGATATCTCGATAAACTCTGCTTCTCCGTGAGGCACAGCTTCGGTAGTGCGGAATTAATAGCATCAGTTTCATAACAAGTTCGGAAATCGTCCATCGCATCTTAATAACTCCTTTCTCCTCAACAGATCGGTACCTATGCAGCTCCGGCTCCCAAGAAGAAATGGAATGTCTCCCAGAGGACGCACCGTTGTTCTCTGCAATACTGGCATGTCTCGTAGGATTCATCGCAATGGCTCCGGGCGGACCAATGCGATTTCTTCAGGGAATCGTAGGAGAGAAAGACGCTAGCTCGATCGCAATTTTGGCGTCTCTCGTGGGAATTGCATTCGTCCTCCACACGCGCGGTCTGCCTTCGGAGAAAGACGAAGTGAAAACTGCTTTGCAATAGGTCAAGGCAAGCGTTTTGCGCCGTATATAAACACGTCATGGATTTCAGGCCATATTTCGAAATGATAAGAACAGCCGACAGGCATAAATTAATTAACTAATATCTTTACTTCTAGACTACTATAAAGGTAAGTCCCAGATTGGCACAAATTCGAAGAGCATATTTCGATATCGTTGCGAATCTACTTGAGGTGCTTTCCCAGGAACCCTGCGCCAAAACCAAACTCGCGAGCAGGGCAAATCTCGACACAAGGGCCACCCACAGGTACCTCAATCTCATAGTGCGATCAAAGCTGGTCTCCCTCGACGAAGTCACGAACACTCTGAGGATCACAGCCAAGGGCAAGGACTTTCTCGACGAGTACAAGCGACTACTGATGTTTCTCGAAGCTTGAGAGCCGGCCCTTCGTTTTTCCTGTGCTTTCCTGTGCTTCTCCTGCTATTACCGCGTGCAGACGCGGTGGAAGTCGAGGAACGGGTCAAATGGCCTGAAAAAAAGATAGGTGTTCACCATTTCAGTTCCCCGGGCGCTGCACTAGCTATTACATAACATCAGGCTCAAAAGCAATGTCCTTGCTGTTGCAGTTGGATTTCTTGCTTGTTACTCTGGTACTTAAATAACACTTTTCTGAATTTTGATTAGTAATGCATTACACCTCAGACAAGAAACCAAAGTGCGCGCCGATGCTGCTTGCAGCGATGGTCGGATCCATGGTGCTTTTGGGATTTGAAATTCCAAATGCTCTCGCCGTTGTAAACGGTCTACCGACTGTAAACCCGATCGCCGACCAAGTAGTTGATGAATTGGCGCTCATGACATTCACAGCGACAGCCTCCGATCCGGAAGGACAGACTCTGACGTTTAGCCTTCAGAACACACCCTATGGGGCATCAATAAACTCCACGACTGGAGTGTTCACCTGGACCCCGACTGAAGAACAAGGACCGGGAGTCTATTCGATAGACGTCATTGTTTCAGACGGATACTTGATTAGCAGCGAATCTGTTATGATAATCGTTAACGATATCGGATCTAATGCTGATGGACCCGGAAATCTATCCCAAGAGCCAGACTTGAATCCATCTGAACTTTTGCAGACGGATCTCTTTGCACAACCCAGCAGCATACTGCTCGATGGAACGACCAGTCTTACACAAATGGCGAACCCTGCAATCAATGGGCAGCTCATGGCCCTCACTGTCTTTGAGCCAGATGGCGACGTCTGCGGAGCGACAGGGCTCAGTGCGGGCATTCCATTAGCGGGGCTTAGCAAGGAATATCCGACAGACTTTGCACTCGTGTCAAATAGCGGCGATGGAGCCTGTGATACCGGAGACATTGGTACGTACCAGGCCCAGTCACAGGTTGAAACCGATAATGGATCTGCAATCGACACAGCACAGTTTGAGACAGAAAGTCCGTTCGTGCTGCCAGAATCTCCGATAGGACTGATTGCTCTCGTGGCGACTTCTCTGGTCGCTCTTGGGGCATTCGTTTTCCTAAAGAACAGGGGTACAGGAATCACCCGTATGGGATTCTAACCCCATAACTTTTCTCTTTCTTTTCTTTTTCTACTTTTATTTTCTGCTATGCTGCACAATGCTGCGGCTTTCCGGATGTTTGAAATTCGGCATGGATGGCTCATCAGGTAAATCTTGTATGAATATTCTGTAATCGCAATGTCAAAAGGGCTAAATGCTGTCCGGTCCAACCAGACGACAGGAGGGCAAACCGGACCAAGTGGAATCACTTCATGGCAAGCTGGCTGTCATCAGGAAAATTCTAGAGTCGAGTCAGGGTTCTGGCGGTGCTCCTGAACCAAAGTTGATGTACGGCTCGTATTTGTCCTACCTGCAGATCGACGAGTATCTTTCTTTAATGATCACTAACGGGCTACTGAGATACGACAGAGAAACCAGAAAGTACAGAATCACCGCAAGAGGCATGGATTTCCTGGCATCCATAAGACAAATGGACCATGCCATGAAGGCAATTGAAGACCAGTAGCGCTCCACCTTAGAGTTACTTTCACTCGAGTATGAAGAGGGATGAAGCGAAGCCGACCTCAGGCACTAGGAGCGGCCGCTTCAACAGGCTTGGCCTCTTCCACTGCCCTTGATTCTGGGGTAGAAATCAGCTTTGTCTTTCGGATTCCCAAATGCCTTATGGCCGTTATTTTTTTTGCTTCGACCATCAGGTCGGAAGCCAATTTGCCCATGGTTACCTCCTGGGCGAGCTGGTCGACGGTAATCTTTGGGATCTTCTCTGAAAGCGTCCTGTGAGCAATGAGCCGTATCTCGTGCTTTTTCGAAGTGTTGATCCTCCTCTGGCTGAATACTACGGTAGCGACGCGAAAGGTATGTCCGTCCATGGTGGTGTAATCATGGGTAAATGTTATCATCGAGCTCCCGCGCCTTATCAGGCTTCTCAGGAATTCTTTGGCATACTCGTGGCCCTTAAAGACTGTTGAAGCTGTGCCGTCGACTATTTTGTCAATCTGAACATAGACCTTTATCTGGTGCTGGCTCGGATCCTGCTTCATAATATCATACATCGTATTTTCAATGACACGTCCCGTGGCCTTGACAGCGTCAGTAATGGGAATATGATTAAGAGGGTTGCCTCCAAATGCAGGGGGAGCGTTGACAATGATCCACTGCTTGTCGCGCCACTTGTCGCGGACCCTTCCTCCCTTCTTTGCTCCTTTGGCCATTCAGAATTAGCGCTATTTCCAAGATATATATACGTTGTATTTCTCAGGCGATGAACGCATTATGGCCTCGAGGATAATTTTTCCCGGCCTGGCAGACTCGGGCCCATGGTTGTCAGGTTCTGTAACGCAAACGCCGGTAAATGCTATCGCCTTTTACATACCATCAATGTCAGATGCGTTAAATATCAAAAAACACCAAATGAAATCTACCGAAAATGAAAGCAGCAGAGGTTGAAAATCTGGTTCCGGGGGCAAGGACTGACATGGTTGCAAGAATTCTGGAAATGGCCCAGCAGTCCGATGGAGCGGTCCAGCAGAGAATGGCGCATAATTCCTACTTGTCGCATCTTGATCTTGATGCATTCCTCTCGCTAATGACAAGAAACGATCTCTTGACATTTGATGCCGCTTCAAGGACTTACAGGACGACCAGAAAAGGCGATGCATTTCTAAAAGCTCATCGGCAAATGGACGAGTTCATCGACCTTATCGAGGAAGAGATAGGCCTCTAGCTTAAGAACTCCTGAACTTACACGACCTTTGATCTTTGCGCATAATCCCATCTTTTCGACTGCGAGATCGAATCGAAATTTCGATAGACCAGACGTCAGACTTTGAATGAAAGAAAAAAGACGTCCCGCTGCGTGCGGAGACTACCTAGATTGGCAATGATGTGTTGCGACTTCTCAGGAACATGAATCCACCGAGTGCTGCTAGCGAGCTAGCTACTAGAGCCGCTACGCCGATGGGTGACTCTGGCAGCACAAAGAACGACAGGTTCTGGAACTCTTTCTTGCCGTCAGTTACTACCTGATCCTGCGAGTTGTAGAAGAATGCGTGGAAGTGGTAGTCATCGCCTTCGGTAGAACTGTTTTCGGAGAGTAGCGACCCATCAAAGAGGACGCTAAAGCATTCGTCGTCTGCACCGAATCCAGCTCCGCTGGGACATGCGACATTGGTCGTAGTCTCGAGGAATGCTACATAGCCGAGATTGTCACTGTTGTTAGTGTCGCTCGGAAGGAATAGGTAGCAGACCATCTTTGTCACATCGAAGTCGTTGTCTACGCCGCCAATGCATTCCGTGTCTGTCAGGACCTGTCCAGGGTTGCCGGAATCCAGCTGGACCCCGTTCTGAAAAGCCCTTACTTTTGTTCCCGGATTTTCTGCATTTGCCGACTGTGCGAACATTGGAGCCAGGGTGATTGCGATGGCAATAGCCATGATTCCAATGAACTTTCTTTCTACGTTCATAGTTATCTTCATTATTCGAGAGCTGAGATGCGATATATAACGAGGTATGGATCATGCCTCAAGGTGTTATGAAGCCTGGACGATTGTTGAGGATTCTAGAGCCCCAAACATACGGACACCGTAATCACGAGTACTCGGTGTACTTGCTGTAACTTTTAAGCGGGTGTGCCGTCCGACTTGAACTTTCTTATTTTCTTGGCGTCTTTTGCCGAGCTCTCTGAAGAATGGGTTTCAGCCACTTCCTCCGGCCCACGGCGCTTGCGCGCACCCCTCGACACGAATAGGATCGCCACAAGGAAGGCAAAGATCCCGGCGGTCACGCCGAACATGAATTCTGCATCAGCCATGCTATTGTCCATCGAACCGTCGAAGATAAAGTTATCCATAGTTAGGATGCGCGGTTAGAATGTCCTTGCAGCGGAATGAATGCTGATGGTGTCAACCGGAATCAAATCGTCGATTCGCTTGGGGTAGCCTCCTGGTGGCCTGGCACTATCTGGTTCCGGAACCGCCTTCTGTAGTGACCCACCACTTTACTTTTATTCCATAACTAAGGGATTTCAAAACGAAATGAGTATCATAAAATATAGAATTAATCACAACCCGGTGACATATGATCATCAGACAGGAACGTATCACGTTGGCCGCAACGCGTTTGGCACGTTCCGGGATGCGAGGTCCAGGCAATGGCAGTGCGAAAAATGCAGGCACGCCTTTTCCAGTTTCAAAGAGCTCAGATCTCACAAGACAGATCGTCACTCGTATTGAATATAATACGGTGAACATCCAGTGTCCCTGCGATTTAGGGGCCGTTGTCTAGCTTGGCAGGATGCCAGCCTCGGGCGCTGGAGGTCGCTGGTTCGAATCCGGCCGGCCCCATCTGATATTACCGAGATTTCCCATCAGTCACTAGGGCAGAAATGCAAAATAATGCGCGTGAAGGCCCGTGCGGATAGGGGGAAACTCGCATATTGCCGTGAATCACGATCCTGACCGATAAACACTAATTGCAGAAAGTGCCGAAAGAATCTACATTGCCGGAATGCAACAGCTGCCATTTGTCGATACATCCAAACTTTGTAGGACATCATAAATGCGGTCACGCGAACTGCCCGATATGCAAACTTGCCATAACAGACTCTGAATACTGGGGTCATATCAGGTCACATCCGGGACACGAAAATGACGCTCCGCCTCCGAGGAGGACTTTTGATTCGCAAAATAGGCGATCGAATGCCTATCCGCCTCGTAGGTATCATTCAGGACCTTAGCGGGGAAAAACTAGCGGGTTACGCTTCAAGCCCAACAAGGTGCCCGTCTTGCTTGATTTTCTCAGCATGGGCAGCGATGTATCGCCAGATAATGTCGGCACGCTCTGACTGAAAATCCCACGGAGCAATGAGCACCAAGTCGTTGTCCCGTATCCACATCCTGCGCTTTATTTTTCCTCTAATCCGGCATGTCCTTATCTTGCCGTCGGTGCATTTTACAATAATGTTGTCTCCGCCAACCAACTTTACAACCCGTCCGAAGAGCTGGCCTTCTCCGGGCATCACCATTTCCTTCAGCTGGGCCTCGTTCAGAACTTTTCTTTTGCCTAAGTTGAAAACCAGTGAAATCTTGTATGAGCCGAGTTAAAAGTCTTGGCGCATCTGCCTGTCATTCTATAAATAGAGATACCGGCAATTATCGCCTAGTATCTTGACTTCCCTGATGCAGGACGAGCGGTACCCCGATTGACCGAAGCCCCAAGAACTGTCGCAATCGATGTGGACTCTGTCCTAGCCGACGTCATGCTGACCTGGACTGACGAATACAGCAAGCAGAGCAAGAAACCCGTAACAAAAAAGGACATTGTCGAGTGGGACATCCCCACGATATTGCCGATTACATCCGATGAAGTCTATGCCCACTTTAGCCACGTCTGGAAAAACAGGTGGCGAGAAATTCCGCCTACAGAGCCGGAGATAGGTAAGGTGACAGAGAGGATTCATCGCAAGGGCTACAGGATCTCGATCATTACGAAAAGAGAAAGGCCCACGGCCGCGTACGTCGCAATGTGGCTTGACCTTCATGGCATCCATGCTGACGAGTTACTCTTCATCTATGACTCTATCCCGAAATCCAAATACCCCTTCGACGTGCTGATAGACGATGCCCCCATGAACCTTCTCGATGTCGTATCGCCCAAGTCAGCTATTCTGTTCAATCAACCATGGAACAAGAGTTTTGAGTGGCCCGTGAGGGTCGACACACTTTCAGAGGCCGAAAAACTACTCTAGGCGCTGGGCGAGAACAGCTCGCAGCTGCAAACGCCAAAGAGGCATTTAGAAGATCCGTGGATGTGATACTTTAGCGGGTGCCCGCATCCGCATGTCTTGTCCTTATGAATAAAATTGAAACGTTGGGCCTGGGCCATTACGGATGGAAATTGTTCAGGGGCTTTAAGTTACCGGGGCATTACGATTCTAGAGCTATGAATGAAAAATTATTGTTCATGGTAGGCTAGCCCTGAAGTTCTATCAGGGCGCGGTTGATAAGCGACGCAAGCCCCACGTATCTTGTCAGCATAGTGGCGGCCGATTCCAGCGCATCGGCACCCCGAAAGCCCTCGTCGTATTTCATCTCTACTGAACCCCTGTCAGTTTCGACCAGCACGGTCAAGAGTGAGTAGTCTCCAAGTTTCGCATCTGATCGCTCTATGTATTGTCTGAGTTCTATTCGAGAAATGACAAACCCCTGATTTTGCATCTCGGTGTCCATAATTATCCTAGAGCCGTCAGGCGGCCTGCTGGTTCGATCCGGCTCGATGTCGCTTTTCCTCATTTATAATCAAGGAACCTTACCCACTCGGGGAACCACAGGTTGTTCTCTGGTACTCCTATGCCCTTTGCCAGCACCGAGGGAGAATTGTAGTAAACCGAGTCGGCGCCTATTTCCCTTGCGACACTCTGGTTGAGCTCGTCGATTGATGAGACCTCGCCGACGTACTTGTTTGCCACCAGATCTCTGTTCTGGGTGTACAGCCCCACCTGCCTTCCGTCCACCGTCGGAACGTAGCTGACGACCACGTCTATCCTTTTTGCGCCCGCCTTTTTGAGGTAGTAAATGGTTTCGCGAGTGGTGCTGCCTGTCTGTATCGTCCCTTGGACCGTGGCGATTCTTTTTCCCTGCGCGAGGTTCTCCATAACGAATTTCAGGGACCGGCCGGTCGTGAGGAGCTTGTTCTTGCTCACCTGTTCTGAAAAGTCAATCATGTGATCCGAGTCGTCGTACCTGTCCTTGATGACTCCTTCTGCGAGCTCGAAAGCCTTTGAATGCTTCTTGTACTCTAGGCCAAATCCAAGGGTCATCGGCCTTGCATAGTCCGGTTCTGCGTACGCAGAATCGATCTCCAGGTCTTTCAGCAGCATGCCCGCCTGCTCTTTGCCAATGTTCTTGCGGATCTGGTATATGCTCTTGCCATTGACCGTCGCGACAACATTTGACTCCCGGATGAACTCGAATGGATCCATCATTATTCTTGGGCTTGAAGTTCTGGCCAGCACATCGAGCCCGCCGCCCTTGCCCATCTTTAGCAGCTGACCAGGCGGCACGTCGGCAAATTCCATGTCGATAAGTGATGTGCTGAGCGAATTTTCCGATGCAATGATGTGGAGTGTGCGTTCCTTGTTGGCCGCAGAAGCAAGAGGCTTGAAGCCAGTGGCATCACGGTAGGCGTAGATTTCATCGCCCAGCTTTAGCATCAGATTTCCCCGGAGGTGCCTGTCAAGGAACTCGGCAGCGCGTTCCGCGTCTTTTCTTTCAAGCAGCAGCTGCGTAAAGATGTGGTAGATCTTGAAGAGAGAGTCAGAGTCCCTGGCTGGGCCAATGTACGGGTGCAGGTGGAGTTTTTCTGTGTCAACAAAGAAACCGTCGAAGGCTATCCAGATGGTGTTCATGCTAGGAAAAGGAGGCGGCCGCTTTGACAGGTAACCGATGCCGCTATTCCCATGGAGCTTTTCCTTGTGTGCAATTCGCAGGATAGCTTCGTCGGACGGGAGCCAGCCCTCGGCTCCTGAAGCCGCGTTTCCAACGATCATCTTCCAGTACGCCTTGCCGCGATGCTGCAGCATCCTCATGGAATGCGCAAGGTAATAGACGATGCTGTTTTTGGTGCCCGCACCGTGGCTGGAAATGGCTACTATCCCGGCCATCTGGCTTCAACTAAGGCTGATTGGGATAAAAATCTTGTCAGTCAGGGGCTGGGAGCAAACGTGCTGTTGCGCTGCTCAAAAGCTGCTATTCTATCTTCCATCTGCAACGTCAGACCTATGCTGTCGAGTCCTTCAAGCAGCATCTTTTTTCTGAAATCGTCGATCTGAAATGTCATTTTCCTCGCGCCTGCAATTACCGATTGCCTGACAAGGTCGATCTCTATTTCAACGTCTTCGTTCTGGAACAAATAGTCGACGTCCTCGCTTCTTAGCCTGACCGGCAGTATCCCGTTCTTGATGCAATTGTTGTAAAAGATGTCGGCAAAGGATGGCGCGATCACCGCCCGAAAGCCGTAGTCGAGTATTGCCCATGCCGCGTGCTCGCGGGAACTGCCGCTGCCGAAATTGTCTCGGGCAAGCAAGATCTGCCTATCGCGATATTTCGGGTTGTTCAGCACAAAGTCGTCTCTGGGTCTGCCCTCGCTGTCAAAGCGCCAGTCGTAAAACAGGTACCTGCCAAAACCGGTCTTTTGGATCAGTTTCAGGAATTGCTTTGGCACGATCTGGTCGGTATCCACGTTGACCCTGTCAAGAGGGGTTGCCCTGCTCCAGAAGATGGTGAATCTCTCCAATTAGAGCCACTCCCGTACGTCAACGAACCGCCCTTGCACTGCCGCTGCCGCCGCCATTACGGGGCTGACAAGGTGCGTCCTCCCGCCGGTTCCCTGCCGGCCTTCGAAATTGCGGTTTGAAGTGCTCGCGCAGCGCTCTCCGGAAGCAAGTATGTCTGGGTTCATGCCCAGGCACATGCTGCAGCCCGATTCCCGCCATTCAAAGCCTGCCTCTTTGAAAACCCTGTCAAGCCCGAGCTCCTCTGCCGCGAGCTTAACGCGCTGTGATCCCGGGACTACCATGGCCCTGACACTGGGCGAGACGTGCCTTCCCTTCAATATTACAGAGGCCTCAGCGAGATCCTCGAGCCTTGAATTGGTGCACGAACCAATGAACACCCTGTCAACTCTGATGTCTGTAATTGGAACTCCCGGTTCAAGTGCCATGTATTCGAGGGCGCGCGCTGCGGCCTTGCGCTCGTTTTCGTTCCCCTTTGCGTATTCGTCTGGCTGTGGCACCTGACCTGTCACGTCGGCTACCATGCCCGGGTTGGTGCCCCAGCTCACCTGCGGAGCAAGTGAACTTATTTCAAAGTCGACAGACTTGTCAAACCTTGCATTTGCATCCGTAGCAAGGCTCCTCCAGTACTCGACTGCTTTTTCAAACTGCTCGGCCTTGGGGGCGTACCTCTTTTCTCTGATGAATTCAAATGTCTTGTCGTCCGGAGCCACCAGCCCCGCTCTTGCTCCTGCCTCTATGGACATGTTGCATATGGTCATCCTGTTTTCCATCGAAAATTCGGATATCGTGTCGCCCCTGTACTCCAGCACCGATCCGGTGCCTCCCGCAGTTCCTATTGAACGGATGACAAAGAGCATGACGTCCTTGGCTGTTACGGCGTGCGGATTCCTGCGCCGCCCGCTGATATTGACGGCAAACGTACCGGGCTTGTCCATCCACATGCACTGGGTGGCAAGAACGTGTTCCACCTCGCTCGTGCCAATTCCAAGTGCAAACGCGCCAAAGGCTCCATGGGTAGAGGTGTGGCTATCGCCACACACTATGGTCGTCCCTGGAAGGGTGAGGCCCAGCTCGGGGCCTATTACATGGACTATTCCCTGGTCAGGGCTGTCCATGTCAAAAAGCGTAATGCCAAATTCCCTGCAATTCTGCGCAAGTGCCTGGATCTGCACAGACGATATCTGGTCGACTATTGGCAGCGACCTGTCGCTCGTGGGCACGTTGTGATCCATTGTCGCGAATGTAAGATCAGGTCTTCTGACTCGCCTGCCGTTTGCCCTGAGGCCATCGAAGGCCTGCGGCGAAGTGACCTCGTGCACCAGGTGCCGGTCGATATAGAGGAGCGACGGACCATTCTCCTTTTGATGCACTACATGGTTCTTCCATATCTTCTCAAATACGGTACTTGGCTGCAAGGCGCGTAGAAAAAAACGTCCAAAGGGTGATATAAAACCAGCAGGATGCAGATAGTTTTAAATCAGGTAAGGCTGACTGGACTTTTGTATATGCATCCTCAGGACAAGCGGTATCCGGATTACATAGCTGACCAGATAAAGAAGGGAACGACTACTTGCGCCCTGACCTGCAAGGACGGAGTGGTACTTGCCGCCGACACGCGCGCCAGCGCGGGTCTGTTTATCGCCGACAGGCATGTCATGAAGATCCAAAAGGTCGACGCGCACCTTGCCATGACTATTGCAGGCGGAGTCGCGGACGCGCAGAACCTTGTTGACACCATGCGATACAATGCCAACATCTATAGGTTTCAGAACAAAGAGTTCATGCCGGTAAAGTCAGCGGCCAGGCTTTGTTCAAACATACTGTTCAACCAGAGGTATTTCCCGTACTATGTGCAGATCATTATGGCGGGATACACAAAACAGGAGGGCAGCCAGATCCACAACATTGATCTGTTCGGCTCCATGACGACTGAGAAATTCATTTCCACCGGCAGCGGATCTCCTGTTGCCTATGGCTACCTAGAGTCAGAGTACAAGGATAACATGGGCGTGAACGAGGCATACAAAGTGGCAATGCAGGCCATTGCTGCTGCGATAAGGAGAAATGCCGGAACAGGCGACAGCATCAATGTTGTCATCATCGACAAGGACGGCTACCGAGAGCTTTCCAAAGAAGAAAAAAGCGTCGTTGGCGTAGTCTACTAGGCGCCTGTTATTTCATTCATGAACAGACTGGCGTCTGACTTTGAAAATCTTTCCAGATCGATGCCCGCGCCAGGCTCCATTATTTCCCGGATCTGCCGGCCAGCAGCCTCTTGGATCCACCAGTCCTCTCCGAACGTGCCCTGCAAATGGCTATCCAATTCGGCCGCCCGTACCGCTGCCAGCAGGTAGCTTGGAACGTACATTATCGCGTCGGGCAGTATGTGATGGAGCATCCAGTATTCTCCGGGCATCTCAAACCCGGTATATTCCTTTATGAGCCTGGCATAGAGCTCGCTTGCCTTGGCAATCGATAACTTCTTGCGCCAGAATTCTGCCTTCATTAGCGAATTGGCGGCATAAAAGGTCACGAAAAAAAGTTCCATAAAGTTGTTCCGCGTCTCTATCTCGTCAAGCACTTTTTCATCCTGAATGCCAAGCGATTTCAGATAGCGCCTGTTCTTTGTGAGCCGCTCAAGGAATATCGAAAAGATTTCAGCGATTCCCATCGAAAATCCGTATCTGTCCCAGTACCGGGCTTTGGGGTTTATGGAAGATGCATGCACGGCGTGTCCCGTTTCGTGGTAACACCCCTGCAGATCAAAGTACGGGCTTTCACTCTTGTAGAGAACCCGTATGTCTGTTGGAACCTGAACGAAAAAGCAGATTGGGGAGGGATACTTTTCTTTCCGGTTCTCGGTGTCAAACGCTATGGCAGAGAGGTCAAAGCCCAGCCTTCCAAGCGTCCCGCGGACCTGGTCGGGCGGACTTGCTCCCGCAAAATGCTTCTCCAAATCCCCAAAAACACGATTTCTGAAAAAGTAAAAGTCGTCGTAATAGTCTGCTTCCCTTCCAAGGACTTTTCTTGAAATGGTCCTCAAAGCTTCCTGGAAAGGCTTTCTTGCCTGCCGGCCCATTGACTTCACAAAGTCTATTAGTTCCGAATAGGAAATCTTTTCGTTCTCTAGATATCCATCAAGGGGGCTCATTTTACCGCTCGAATGTTCTGCATAGACATCTCCGATCTTGGCAAAGCGCTGTTTGATGACAGGTGCTACATGCCTTGTCTTTGATAGGAATTCGTCAAAGACCTGCTTTCTTTTCGCAGAGTCCTTTTCGATGTTGTTGAACTGCCTCCAGGTGCTCCAATTGACCGGGCTCCTGCCAAATCTGACGCGCGAAGTTATCTTTTCGTTGCGCATCTTGAAAATCATGAGCTCCAACTTTTTCGTTGACGAGTCTGCGATATTCTCGATGGATGACAGGTAGAGTTCCCGTGGACCTGAAAATGAGTTCAGGAAGAGCCTGGCATTGAGATTCTTCATTTCAGCCAGTTGCTCTATCATCTTTTCACTGTGCTGAAGGCCCGCGTACTGTTTGTAGCGCTCATCGGACTCGGCGCTGTAGATCCTTTCGTCAAGCTGGCACCACTGCTCAAGGTTCACGGCAGTATTCTCGTCGCTATGTTTCCAATTTTAATCTTGAGCTCGGGAACCGAATAAGATCATTATTTAACGCTTAGTCCAATCGATTGGATCAAGCGATATATCGGTCGGACGGCAAGTATTTCTTGTATGACCAGTGGATATTATCCGGCAATCGGCACGAGTGCTAGCCGGCGCGACTTTATCAAGCTGATGGCTGCCGCTGGAACGGTCATGACATTTACCCCGTTCGTCGATTGGGGCAAGTTCCTGCCAAACAAACGACTGAGTGTCGCAGGAAAAGCGAGGGTAGAAATAGACGGAAAACCGGCAAACATTCTCACTTTTCCTGTCAACCACTCTGAGGTAGTCATTTATCCAAAGACCGACGACGAGACGCTCAACAAGGAGGCGTTCCGTACCTGGCTACTCATAAGACTTCCTGTCGAGCTGGGAGGGAAGGCCAATGACGTATCGGCATTTCGACTCTACAGCAGGATATGCGTCCACCTTTGGTGCATCTGGAGGTACCAGCCCGAACGCAAGATCGGTGCATGTCCTTGCCATGCCAGCACCTACGATCCAGCGACAGGCAAGGCATTTCAAGGCCCCGCGTCGCTTCAGGGGCCGCCTGGCAACGTGCTTCCAAGGCTTGACCTGGAAGCCGATTCAAAAGGCGACCTGTGGATCCTGCCACCTACCTGGGATCTCTACAAGAACGGAATAATCGGGTTTGGAAGGTATGTCGTCTAGAAGCCACCTTGCGAATGCTTTTATTTTCGATCCGTGCATAATTAGATACCGCTCCGAACAGGAGACATCCTGAAATGAGCACAAAAGCGCTTAGCTTGGCATTGTTTCTGTTCACCGCGCTCACACTCACACATGCTGCTTTTATCAACTATAGGTCTGGCGCAGCAGAACTTCAGCCACAGTACAGAGCAGATCCGAGCAAGATGCTGCTCGCAAACCAGATGATGTTCCTTCAGGCGAGAAAAGTCGCCGGACCACAACTTGTGGTGGAGGGTTCTGCCGCCGAAAAACGAGGGGTCTGGCGCGGAGTGACCAAAAACGCGTGGACAGAAAAGGGCCTTTGCTGTGGCGCGTTTGAGCTACTCGTAAGCATGAAAGGGGGCAGGACGAGGATGGCCATCCTAAAATCGCTTGCGCGCCCTAAAAACAAGCTGCAGATGGCACACGAACTTCAAATCGACTGGAAGGCAGTGGACTCCCACGTGAAAAGACTGCTTGCCTTCGGGCTTGTATTGGAATGGGCACTTGCTGGCACATGCAGGCTCTACGTCATTTCGGAAAAAGGCAAGCATGCTCTGGAGCTGCTAGAGCAGCCAGAATATAGTCCACAATCTATTTAGAAAGGTTTACAGATGGACAGGCGCAAATAGGATCGATGGCAAAACCTTTGGGTGTTCTGGACGTTCTGATAATAGCCGCGCTCGTCATCGTTGCGGCCGTTGTGATCTATTTCCTGTGGCCGCTGGTCGTGGCCGTCGTCATTATCGGCGTCGGCTACTATATCTACAAATGGTATAGGAAGCGAATGTAAAAAAAGAAAGTGTGCTTACGCGCCAGCCATGCCGTTGCGGAGCTCGACACCCTTGTGGTCGTCTGCCGCCTGAGCCACTGCCTTGTGCATTTCCGACATTGCGCAGCCCATCTCGGCTTCTGGCTTGCCACGTCTCATCAAGCCTCTGTAAAGGCCTGCCTCGAGCGTCTGGCCGTGAGCCTTTTCCCATTCTTCTACAGGGATGCTGAACTTTTTCTGGATTCTGTCACGGTACCATTCCGGAATCACGTTGAATGCGCAGAAGGGGATGATTCTAAGGTCAGGGGTAAGGTAGTGTATATCGCACCTCTGCAGCCTCTCCAGGTCTTCGTTGTACTTGTCCTGGAAGTGCATCATTCCAAGGAACATTGACCTTACGTGCCACGAGCCGACCGAGTCAAAGTTCCTCTTTAGCAGGATGCTAGAGAACATCTTGGCAAGGTCAAGGCCATGGGGCTGTTTCTCCTTGTTCACGAACTGCTTTAGCTTGCGGACGACTTCGAGCATTGCCCAATACCTGTTGGCACCGGATTTGATCTCGTCTGCCTTTTCTTCAAAGTATTCAAGGACGCCCTTGATATCTACGAACGAAGTGAGTGGTATTAGCTTCTTTGTGTCCCTCTCTTCGAACACATAGGTGCCCGCGCCGCAGGCAAAGTGTATCGAGAGCTCGTACTTTGGCTTTTTGCTGAATGCCTCGATGATGTTGGTCATGGGCATGCACGACGGCACCGGGAACCAAGAGTCCTTTGAAATTTCACCGCCCGTCTGCTCTTCAATCCTTTCAATGCAGTCTGGAATCGTGATTCTGTATTTCTCGCGCTCTTTCTTTGTCATTCTGCCGGTGAGCGATACAGGCTGGAAGTTTACTGCGTGCACAACGTCAAGGTGCTTTTGCGCGTATCGGATGATGCCGCCCAGCTCGTGGTCATTTATTGACTTTATCACGGTAGGGACGAAAACGACTGTCATGCCACACTTTCTTGCAGATTCAAGCGTCGCTGGCACCTCCCAGTGGTTCTTGGGGTTGGTCCTTGGCGTGACACCGTCAAATGAAAGATAGAGGTTGCTTACTCCTGCCATTCTGACCTGCCTCATTGTGTCAGGCGACAGTGCGAGTTTTATTCCGTTGGTGTTTAGCTGGACGTGGTCGACGCCTTCTTCCTTCATCACCTTGATGACCTCGGTCAGGTCGTCACGGAGCATTGGCTCCCCTCCAGTTATCTGGATAGAGTTGCCGGCAATCGGCTTCTCTGCCTTTAGGGTCTTCATCATAGCCCTCACCTGTTCCATGTTTGGCTCGTACAGGTAGGCACCTTCAAGGCCCTTCTTTACGTAGAAGAAGCAGTACCAGCAAGTCAGGTCACACCTGTTGGTGACTATCATGTTGGAAAGTCCAGAGTGTGAAAGGTGGTTCGTGCAGAGCCCGCAGTTGTTTGGACAAGAGCACTTGTCTATCATGACGTTCGGGGCATGAGCGCCCTTGCCATCCATCCAGTACGTGCTGAACTTTTTGTACATCTCGTACGAGCCAAAATAGAGTTCCTCGCACTCGCCGTGCGTGGGGCAGGTCTTTGTCATAAAGACTTTGCCTTCCCTCTCAAAGACTTCTGCATCCAGAATCATGTTGCAGTCTGGACAGATGCTCTGAGTGAACCGGATAGTCCGCCTAGCTCCTATGCTCTTGCTAGTCGTATTCGAAATTTGGATTAGATCCATTACTATTACC
>DATBMW010000062.1:0-3935 GCA_036554645.1 Nitrososphaera sp. | reverse complement strand
TTTGATCTTACTTCACCGTACACTATGGGCGGTATGGATCTGTCATCAAGATGCAGGATCTCTGAGTTGATGCCCGATTTTCTCATCATATTGGCAACAAGGCCGGCGCATTCCGAGAGGCCTATTTTCTTAGCCGAAACGCTGGGCTGCTTTATTAAAGTCTGGAGATCGGCGACGAGGTTACCCATTTCCGAATCAACGATAGCGTCTATAGAACTCAATGCACTGTAACGCCTATCTTTTGAAAATAAAGGTTGCGAGCACTAACAGGAACATTCCCTTTATCGAGATGGGTCAGTCGCTATGCCAAACCCTTCTGTGATGCATTTATAACCATCTGGTTACGATTTTATTTTTCGATGTCCAGCTCTATCTTTTTCTCACCAAGATCTATAGCCGTCATAGGAGCATCAGAGAAACCCGGCGTTGGCAAGACAATCTTTACCAATATTGCAAAGCACTTCAAAGGCAAGATTTACCCCGTTACCCCGTCAAATCCGACGGTAGGGGGGCTGACTGCCTACAAGAGTGTCGTGGACATACCCGAACAGGTTGACCTTGCAGTGGTCGCGGCGCCAAGCAGGTTCACCCCGGAAGTCATGGAGGAGGTAGGCAAAAAGGGCATCAAGGGCGCCATCATTGTTTCGGCAGGTTTCAAGGAGGTAGACGAGGAAGGCGCAAGACTGGAAAAGCAGGTCGGCGAAATTTCCAAGAAATACGGCATCAGGGTGATAGGACCGAATTGTCTGGGGATAATGAGCCTTTCAAATGACAACATGATGAACTCTACTTTTCTAAAGATAACTCCGCGCTACGGCGGAGTCGCACTGGTGTCGCAGAGCGGTGCGATTTGCGCCGCGACTGTAGAGGATGCCGAGGCCCAGAACATTGGCTTTTCCAAAGTCATCAGCATGGGCAACAAAGTCGACATGGACGAAAGCGACGTTCTGGAGCTCCTGGCAGACGATGAGGACACAAGGGTAATCGTGATGTACCTCGAGGACATTAGAAGCGCGAGGCGATTCATGGACATCGCCAGGAAAATAACCACGGAAAAAAAGAAGCCGATAGTTGTGCTCAAGGCTGGAAGGACGGCAGAAGGCGCCAAGGCTGCCGCGTCGCACACAGGCGCGCTGGGCGGATCTGACGCCAACTATGAAGCTGCGTTTGTCCAGTGCGGCGTCATCCGCGTCGACACCATGGGCGAGCTGTTTGACCTTGCGACCGCATTTTCAAAGCAGCCCATACCGGACGGCGGCATTGTCATTGTATCAAACGCCGGAGGCCCGGCCATAATATCGACTGACTCGTGCTCCAAATACGGCCTAAAAATGGCCGACATATCTTCGATAAAAGAAGCGATATCCAAAGTCATCCCGGCCTACGGCTCGCCCAGAAATCCCGTGGATATTGTTGGCGACGCTGACTACCTCCGGTTTGAAAAGGTGCTGCTACAGGTCCTTGCTCACCCAGGCGTTGGCTCTGTCGTTACAATGTGCACGCCGTCCGCAACGCTGAACTACGATGACCTTGCGAGGGTCCTGGTGAAAATGTCGCGCCAGTTCCCGAACAAGACCATCCTTGCTTCACTCATGGGACTTGCCGAGGGGATAGAAAACAGGACGATAATGTCAGAAGGGGGTGTTCCATACTACCTGTATTCCGAACCGGCGATAAGGACCCTCAAAGCGATGTACGACTTTAAGAAATGGATCGATACCTCTTCCGTCAAGGCTTCAACCCTCCAATTCACAAAGGACAAAGAAAAAGTGAGGTCGATCTTTGATAACGTACGAAGGCAGGGAAGGGCCAACCTGCTCGAAGAAGAGGGCTATGAAGTTCTGAGGGCCTACGGCTTTCCAACTCCAAAAAGCATCCTAGCAGCCACAGAGGAAGAGGGCGTCAGGGCCGGCAACGAAATCGGATACCCCGTTGTGATGAAGATCGCTTCGCCGGATATCATCCACAAGTCAGACGCCGGGGGAGTCAAGGTAGGCGTCAAGACCGACGAAGAGTTGCGCGCGTCGTTTCGTTCGATAATGGAAAACGCGAAAAAGTACAAGGCTGATGCCAAGATAAAGGGAATACTCATCCAGGAGATGGTAAAGTCAGCAAAGGAAACCATTCTGGGCGCAAGCCAGGACCCGACCTTTGGGCCCGTTATCATGTTCGGGCTCGGCGGCATCTATGTGGAGGTGCTCAAAGATGTAGTATTCAGAGTTGCGCCAATAGACGAGCGCGAGGCGGCAAACATGGTAGAGGCCATCAAGACGATAAAACTGCTAAAGGGTGTGCGAGGAGAAAAACCATCTGACCTGAAGGCAATAGCGGATTCGCTTCAGCGACTTTCCCAGCTTGTAGTCGATTTCCCGGAGATAAAGGAATTCGACATCAACCCTCTCCTTGTGCTTGAGGAGGGCAAGGGCGCAAGGGTGGTCGACGCCAGAATAATTCTAAAGAACTAGAATTTGCTTCCGCATTCAGAGCAGAAGGCAGAGTCAGCGTCGTTCTGGAATCCGCACGAAGGACACTTGCCTCCAGAAGAAGTCGAAGTCTTTAGAAGAACGATATCGCCTATCTTTGAAATGCCGTCCCAGGGCACCTCTTTTTCACCTACCTTGATGGTTATCCGCGCGCTTCCGCCTGATCTCTTCAGGCCAATCTCCTCAACTTTTCCTATCAACATGGCTTCTCCGTCATAAGCCGACATCCCGACAAGCGACTGGATGGGTACATAGTCGCTGCCCACATCAGGCGTACTTGCCGGGATAGAGTCAGCAGATATCGCCTGCTGCATTGACTGAGGCTGAGATTGACGCGCAGGCGCAGCCTGTTCGGCGGCATTATCGAACTTGCGGTACTGGGCGATGGTGGATGCACAGGTCCTGCACTTGTACTCTCCTTTCTCAACCAGTGTTACGCCTTCGCCGAGCGCTTCGTTTGGGTTATCGTAAATTATTGATGGCGAGCCTTCGTATTCTTTTTCACATTTGTTGCAATGGTACTTTACGAACCTGTCTTCATCGAGCCTGCCGATGCCAGCCAGGAACAACTCGGGGCCTCCAAGGTTGCCCTTTTTTTGTTCCTCATCGGTTATCCTTGCAATAGCATAGCCGCCCGAGCCCCGCAGTTTTTTTTCAGCCATCGTGTCTTCAGCCATCATGTTTGCACCTTTTTCGCCTGCAAGTTATTTAAGTCTAGTACCGGTTTTTCGGGCCAGACATCCACAAGACGATGCCGTGCAATCTAATTAATATACAGTTCCAGCCAACAGCTGAACAGTGAACGCAGTTGCCATCCTGCTTTACAGGAACCTTGTCGCGTCAATCGACAAGGTCTTTCTGATATGGCAGGTGGTCTTTCCGATAGTGTACATCTTTATCGCCGGATATTCGTACTCTGCCCTCATCGGCCAACAGGACGTTCCGATAGGCAACAGCGGCGTCCCTTACCCCGCGTTTCTTGCGGCGGGAATGATTGGCTTTAACATGATGAACAGCAGCACGGTGGCTGGCAGCATTATCTGGAACGACAAGCGAAACGGCATGTTCCAGCAGATCCTGGTGATGCCGTTTGCTCGAATGGAGTACATCATTGGCAGCATCCTCACAATAATGCTCATGGGGCTCGCAAGCGCGGGCCTTATCCTGGTGGCAGGCAGCCCAACACTCGTCGGTGTGGCCGAGCCTACGCTGGCAGGGTCACTGTATGTGCTGTTTGCGCTGATAACCGGGGCCATTTTCTTTGGATCGATTGCGATCATAATATCGACAAGGCTGAAGAGCAGCGAAGGCTTTAACGTCATTGTCAATAGCGTTTTTCTTTTCTTCTCGTTTGTCAGCACCGCTTTTTACCCGACGCAGGGGGTGCCTGACGCCCTGCGCGCTGCATTTTACGTTAACCCGTTGACCTACATTGTCGATATTACAAGGGCC
>DATBMW010000047.1:0-55054 GCA_036554645.1 Nitrososphaera sp. | reverse complement strand
CGTTCAATGAAATGATGGGTAGGAAACTCTGCTATAACGTGAAGTAATATCACATCCGATCCTTCGCCGGCCAGTTTCGCGATCTGTACAGCATGATCCACGGCCTTGCTGGAAGGCTCAGAACCATCATACGGCACCAGTATCCTGCGGTACACGATCTTTTGTTTCTATGATTCTAGATAAGGCAGGCGAATATACTGCAATGCAGTGCATGCCATCTAGACAACGAGGTTAAGAAGATAACCCACGAGAAACGCCACAGAGGCGGCAAGCCCACCGACAAGCAGGGTGCTTGCTGCTGATCTCAGCATCGGCTTTTGCACAACCCTGCCCTTTACACTCCCTATTAGCAGGAACGCTGCGGCAGTGAATATTATCGAATAGGTAAACGCGTCTGTGGCCGACAAAGAAGAGCTTGTGAAAAACATTGCCACGAAGGGGAGCAGCGGAATCAGGCCAACACCGTTAAAAGCTGCAAAGGTCGTCAGCGCTGTGTCACGAGGCCGCCTGTTGCCTTCAACGAGTCCGAGCTCCTCTCTCATCATGGTATCTACCCATACCTTGCGCCGCGACGTGATCACCCCTACTATCTCGTCAAGGAGTTCAGCTTTGAATCCCTTCTTGGCGTAGATATCGCGAATTTCCTGCTTCTCCTGCTCCACCAGATTGTCAATTTCCCACTCCTCTCTTTTTCTGGCCTTTTCGATGTATTCTCTGTGGGCTTTTGTCGCCAGATAATTCCCGACGGCCATCGAGAAGCCATCGGCCAGCAGATTCGCGAACCCAAGTATGAGCACGATCGATGGGGACAGGGATGCCCCGATAACTCCGGCCACGACGGCAAAAGTAGTCACCGCGCCGTCGGTTCCGCCGTACACAAAATCCTCAAGAGACCATCGCATCAGAATCATCCTGGTCCGGAATGGACCGCCGAATCTTGTAGTACCTCCCTATTATCATATAGCCAGCGAATGCCAAGGCGATAGCCACAGCTCCCGACACCATCGTGGCACTGTCGAACTGTGTCAGCATGGCTATTGAAGTCATGAACCCAAGTCCCGCAACAAGTGGAAACTTGCCGATGCTTATTGGGACCCTGAATGGCCTCCGGAGCTGGGGCTGTTTGTACCTGAGCCAGATTAAGGCAAGGTTCACGAATGCATACACGATAAATATCCCGAACACCGCAGTGCTGGCGGCAGCAGAAATGCTGCCCTGTGCCAGTACAACAACCGCTACTGCGAGGAGCATGGTAAGAATGACAGAAATCCAGGGCGTCTTTGTCGCCGGGTGGATTCTGGCAAGCGCAGGCGGCAGCGCCTTTTCCCGAGCCATTCCAAACATTATCCTGGAACCTGCGATCAGCATCATCAGGACCGTATTGGACGTGGCAAAGAGAGCTATTCCAGAGAGGGCTGTCAGACCGGATCTTCCAAAGGCCTTCTCTGCCGCGAGTGCAAGCGGAGCTTCTGTCAGTGATAGCTCCTCCCATCCTACAAGCGCTATTGCTGACAAGGCAACGATGATGTAGACCGCGGTGGTAATGCCGATCGAGAACATGAGGGCCCGGGGGATCGTCCTCGATGCGTTCTTGGTCTCCTCCGAAATATTGGCCAGATTTTCAAATCCGAAATAGGCAAAAAATGCAAGACCCGCAGCGCCCAGAATGGCGCCTACTGACAGTGAAAAAGATGCCCCCGCCGCGGGAGGCAGTGCATAATAGTCAACATTTGAAAATGATCCAAAGAACAGGGCCGCCAGAACAATGATGGCGAGGCCAGCCAGCTCTACGAGTGTGAACGCGGTATTCATCCATACCGATTCTCTGATGCCTATAAAGTTGATAATAGAGAGCACCACGACTAGTGCGATAGCCGATAACACCGGATCAAACTGGGGGAAGAGGCCTGATAGATATCCGGCAAATCCTATGGCAACGGCTCCTGCCGATACTATGGCCACAAAGGTGATCAGCCAGCCGGCGACAAATGCTGCGAGGTTGTTCCTGAAGGCATTCTTGACGAATACGTATTCGGCGGCGCTTTTTGGAAACATCGAAGTTAGCTCGGCGTAGCTGAGCCCGGTGAACGTAGCTATTGCCGCGGCTATTGTGAAGGACAACCACATCGCATTCCCGGCAAGGCCGGCCACGTCGCCAATGAGCACATAAATTCCGGCGCCCAGTATCAGTCCCACGCCGTACATGATTGCCTGAAAAAGGTTGACATTTCGCTTCAGGCCCGACTCTTTGTCCTTTCCTGTCTTCAACGCAAACAGTTTCACTCTGGGAATCGCCATTAATTAACATAGGATTGCGGTGCAGTGAACTTGAGATCTAAGTTTCACAGTAATGCCTTAATGCCTGCCACCTGGCAGCAGCATCTCATCCAGGACGAACTCGCTGAACCGCTCGTAGACAGGCCTGTACTCTACACTTAGACTCCCGCTCATACTGGTTATTAGTGCCTGGCTCTTCATGATTACCTTAAAGATGTCCTTATCGGTAACTATACCTACCATCTTTTTCTCCCTGTCAACCACCGGCAGGCGTCGGAAATTATTCAGTTCCATGGACTGGATGGCGTCCTTTATTGAGCTACTGGCTTCTATGGTAACAACAGGCTTGCTCATGATATCGCGTAATGGCATCTGCAAGGTCGATGTATCAGTGGTCCCCACAACCCGAACCAGGTCCCTCTCGGTTATAATGCCTACAGGCCTGTCTGGCTCGGTTCCCTTGACTATAACAAGGCTCCCGATGTCTTTCTCTGTCATGATCCTTGCAGCAGCCTTTACGGTCTGGCTTTCCTTCGCAGTTTTCACTTCTCTGGTCATGATGCTTGCAACGGTCACCGATTCGATGCTCATGCTCTAATACGCGGCATGCATGATATTTTACAAGTAGGAATATTGTGCATGGCACTGCAAACATGCTCAATATATCAGCGCACCGCTCTATTCTAAGACATGTACTCGGACTATCTTTCTCGCAAAGCTGAGGAAGTTGCGGAAACAAACCTAATCGTTCTGGACGAGTCTACAACCGTTGGTTATGCGGCAAAAGTAATGAAGAATAATGCAATATCAAGCGTCCTGGTAAGCAGGGATGACTCGAGCCAGCCAATAGGAATCGTTACAGAACGGGACATGCTTTATCGCGTCCTAGCCGACAATGTAGGACCGTTCAAGGCAACCCTTGGCGAAGTAATGAGCTCTCCACTGATCACAGTTGACGGAACAACTTCGGTCTTGGATGCAGTAATTCTCATGCGAAAGAAAGGCATCAGACGACTGCCCATAACAAAGGAGGGGGCTATCGTGGGCATACTGACCCTCAGGTCTGTCATCGGAAATTCATCTAGTAAGAACATAGAACTGGCCGATGTGGAACTACCTGAAAAGACAACTGAATTCAAAGTCATGTGCCCCTATTGCCAGTCACGATTTGACAGCAAGGAGGACCTGTCAAGACACATTGACAGGTTACATCTAGGCAGTGGGCTGCTAGAGGGAGACCTGCGCCAGTGGTAGAAACTCACACAGGGAATCTACCTACCGTGATGCATAGCATTCCTTTGTGTAACTGTTATTAAGGACGTAACCAATAGAGAGCCCTATTGGCTGACGAAGCCTCTGACCAGTCATCAGAGAAAAGCGTACAGCAGTATAGGAAGACTCGCAGTGTCACGTTCAGGATTGATGCCTCTGTTATCGATGAGCTCCAGGCAGAGGCTGATAACGGAGAGATATCTCTCAATGTCATGGTTAATCAGATTCTGAAGAGATATGCTGAATGGGACAGGTACGAAAACAAGATCGGCATGATGCCCGTCCCGAAGACAATTCTATCCAGTCTGGTAGACATGTGCATGACGAAGGCAAAGGATGCCGGGGTCAAGGATCTCGATAGCTACAGGACCGAAATCATAAAGCATGCTGCCAAAACCGCTTTTGGGCTGATGAAAGATTCCATCCTCTATATGAAGAAACAGTACAATCTCTGGGTGGTCCTGTCGGTTCTTCAAGAATACATGAAGGTAGCAGGGATTAAGTCTGACCACAAAATCGAGGGTTCACGAAAGCACATTTTTGTAATTAATCACGAGCTCGGAGAGAACTGGTCTCTGTTTTCAAAAGAACTGCTGCGATTGATATTTGAAAATCTGGCAAACGTAAAAGCAGAAATCGAAACTACTCCAAACACGACAGTTGCTGAAGTCGTGCTCAGATGAGTAAATTATTGCCTAACTAGCATTGCAGTGCAAACCTACTCGTTATCTATCCTGATTGCACATGACTTAACATCAAAGAGTGAATAAGGTGACGGAAGATTAGAGTAAAACAAAGAATGCCACTGAGCGACGAAGAACTGGTTTTCCAGTATTTCAAGCTGGTTGAGAACAAGGACGTTGAAGGCCTTCTCAATCTTTTCGATTACGACCCGGTTGTCATCGAGCCTTTCAGCAAGTCCAGAGAATTGCGCGGCAAGGCTTCGATCGAACCATTCCTCAAGGTGGCAGTTATGGCAAACAGCGGCATGACACGCAAAATCACAATCGAGAAATCCGGAAATGTCAGGAATGCCGCAGATCGATTGGTAGCCCTGGTGACATTCGAGAAGGGAGACAGAACCAGAGGGCGATTTACATTCGTATTTGTAAACAGCGATGGTGCGAGAAAGATCAAGTCTCTGCGCATAGATTTCCTTTAGCGATGGAATTCATTCTTCTGGAGTGGTAAAGTCGCGCACATTAGGATCAATGCACAACCATTACTGGGCATTGAGCGATATCTGATACCCTCCTTGCCACGCTTCCCAGGGTGTTCAAATTGTCCTTCCCAAGGCGCCTGCTGCCCATTACTATAAGATCAGCTTTTTCGTTCTTTGCCATCAACAGTATCTCCTCTGCTGGCGATCCTATGCCAAGCAGGAATCTTGCACGTACTCCCGCATCCCTGGCCTTTGACATCCTGTCCTTTAGCATCGATTCAGCTCCTGTCTTTAGAATTCTTATGAGTTGAATTTTCGCATCCTCAAATGAGGTTTTTTCACTTACAAAGCTCAGGCTGTAGTCAGATGGAATGAACCTGTTGTCAACAATGTGCACGATCGTTATCTGGGCTCCTAGGGCTTTTGCGAATTCAGTGGCCTTGCTAAGAGCCATGTCCGACATTTCAGTCCCGTCATGTGGCACTAGGATATGCGACGTTGGCATGCAGCAGAAGGAAAACAGATCATATTTACGTTGGCAGATTTTAGTGCATTGCACTGCAAGCTACTAGTTTTTATATAGCCGGAATACCACCGGGAAAATATGGGTATTGCAAATCTGATGTTGGTCTTCGCAGGGCTAGTCGCCATAGGAGGCTTCTCTCTGGCGGCTTATGGACAAGAAGAAGTGCGCGGAACTTATATAGTCGACATTCCAGCGGGCGCGTATCAGGCGGGAGCTGAGCATTACGTTCCAGCGAATATTGCTATCCCCGCGGGGACCACAGTAGCCTGGTTCAACGATGACCCGAACCAACCCCACACTGTTACAAGTGGATTGCCCAATTCTGATAATTCTGGCACCGAATTTGACTCCGGAGTCATTAGCGAAGGAGCTTTCTTCCAGCACACATTTGACGACGCAGGAGAATTCGATTATTACTGCACAATCCATCCGGGCATGATGGGAAAGGTTTCGGTGAGCACGGCTACCTGGGAAGGACACCACTTTAACGTCGGGCTGGGCGCTGGTGCCTCCTTTGACTTTACCAAGAACGAGCGGTCACTGCTATTCATCGAGCCGACATCGCTAGATATCCCGGAAGACGAGCCAGTGACATACGAGCTGACAATAATGAAGAATGATGAAGAGGTCTTCTCTGAAGAGTTCCGCACACTCGGCGGACTCTTGTATGTGGAGCTGGTACCCACGGATGGTGAGACTAAAATACTGGGACCAGACGTTAGCGATCCCGTCATAGGTGCCTATCATATCGAGGGTAGCTTCCTTAAGGACAACGCAGCGTACACGATCAGGCCTGAAATAACCCTGTTATTCGACCAGCCGCCAGACGAGGAGATCGCGGACGAGTTCGGCATTCAGATAGTGCCCGAGTTTCCGCTGAGCATACTGGCTCCTGTTGCAGCCGGAATCGGGGCGTCAATTATCGCAGGCAGAAGGCTACGCAAGTAGCCCTGCATTTTTTTGATCCTGTGCAACATCGCACCCACTGATGTGGGTGTATTGTAATGCAGTGCACACCTACTTTTCATATACGTAAGTGCTGCCAATAACTGCATGAAAAAATCTGGCAAGATTGTCAAAAGACAAGAGAGACACGTTATGCACCTCGATGACGTATTTGAGAATTTCAGAAGAGAAATAGAAAACACCATGAGACCCTGGTCTACACGATTCGGATTTCCTTCTCTGTTCGATTCGGAGGGCATCAGGCTGCCCTTGTGTGACATGGCAGATAAGGGAAATAGGTATGAGGTTCACGTGGAAATTCCCGGGATAGACAAGGACAAATTGAACGTCAAGGCAACCAAAAATTCGGTAGAAGTGTCTGCAGAAAAGTCAGAGCGATCCGAAGAAAGAAGAAAGGGGTACTTCTACAGTGAAAGATCTCAGAGATCCTTTTACCGTATGATACCGGTACCCGAAGAGATAGTGCCGTCAAAGGTCGCTGCCAAGGTCAACAATGGCATACTTACTCTGGAGCTGCCCAAAAGAAAATCATCAAAAGCCGAGCAGTCAACAAAGGTCGAAGTAAAGTGACAAGAGCGCGACAGGCCCACAGCTATCATGAGGTAAAGGAGCATAACCCTGAAACCTACTGCGCAAAGTGCGGAACCGAAACGCCCCACGTGTGCGAATGGTGTGGGAGTTGCTCCCAGTGCCACAGAGGCGCAACAGTAGAGAAACGGTACTGAAAGCTAGAGATCCAGTACTGCCTTTAGGTAGCCGTAGCGGTTGTATTCCGCTGCCAGTATCTTGGCCAGCTTTCTTGCAATATCGGTTACAGATAGCATTCCGGCCAATGACCCATCTTGCTCAAGAACAATTAGCCGCTTGATCTTGTTTATTGCCATGAGCCCCGCAGCAGTTTCAATCGAGTCGTAGGCCTTTACGGTTATAACAGGAAATGACATGATATCCTGAACTGCAACGTCTTCCGGAGATTTGCCTAATGATGCAACCTTTTTGAGAATATCTCGTTCAGTTACTATCCCAATTGGTTTTCCATCAATGTCAACAACTGCGACAGAACCAATCCTGTTCTTGATCATGAGCTTTATCGCATCCAGAGTAGACGGGGTAGATTCAACCCTAAGCGCGACGATGTCTTTGTGCGACATTATTTCGCTAACTGCACTCATTTTATTCCACCTTCTCTTGAAAGACAAAGGGATCCAAAAAAACTCTGCGTCGTGGGACCGTATGCAGAACAAAACTATTGCAGAGCTCGTTTAACAGGTCCAGTCGATCATCGCCAAGAAGTACCAGCGGAAATATTCGCATTATAGCTCATTTTTCATCCTTTCAATCGATGATATTAACTCTTCTTTGATGGGCTTCTGCAAAAGCAGGTGCAGTGTCATGCATTGAAACCCCGGTCGTTAAGTACATGATGATCAGCTATCCTCTCGGTGATATGTGCAAGTGCTAAGAGAACTTGAGCCAATCTTTACGGACACCCAATACAACATAACAAAACAGCTGCAAAAAAAGCTCGAATTTCTATGGCATGTCGATCATTACATCAGCGATGCCGAAAGGGATGGAGATCGAGATACGGCAGAAGTATTCCGGAAAATAAGATCTGATGAACAAAGACATGCTCAGATGTTGAAGGAGCTTGTGATGCGCTTTCGGATAACTACGTGACAAGTGTATGAACCTGGACTACCCAGAGCACGACGAGATCGCAGTGGCCAAAACCTGCGGGTGCAAGAAAAGTGGCCGCAAGGTAACCTACATGTTCAAAGAAGAATCACACAGCCTGTGCATAGATAGAAAAGATATCCTATCTGCCCAACTTGCTGCGTGTGAAAAGCTGTCAAAGTACGCGACGGATCCTGCGGACAAGGACGCTATCGCGAAAGAGATCATGGAACTGCGGTTAGCGCTAGACCTAATGACATGAGAAAGACCCCTTGCGCAGCAGGTCATCTGCCCATGGGGATTGGGATTCACGGATGCACTAGCATCTCTAAGGCCCTTTTTGCCAGCCTTTCAAACTCTTTTGCGTAGTTGGGGTTTCTCTTTCTCCATTTCTTCGTTATGAGCAACCTTGTCATAGTCCACATGTCGGCTATAACTTCGGCGTTCCATGCCAGGACTTCTTCTTCCAGCTTGGGATCGTGCTTTAAAATAAAGCCAAGTCTGTCGTATGTTGTCGCCACATATCTTGCAGCTTCCTGAGTCTTGTTATCGATATCTGGCATTTGGACGTCATTAGTATCCGGATCGATGTCCCTGATCTGATTTAATTCCGTGCTATCTCTCAGCAGGCCCCTTGATTCTACTGCCCTGTCGTTATCTATGAGCCTTACAATGTCATAGAACGCACTTACGGTATCTGCCTGCCTCTGGAGCCTGCTCTCCGTCTTGAATCTCACGAACGTTATGGAGGCAGCGAGTATGGCAATGACCAGAGACGTTAGTGCCAGATAGTCTATTTCGATAGCCATTTAATCATCTTACAACAAGAACAGGGCAGTGGGCATGCTGCGATACTCCATTAGCAACGCTCCCCACCAGCAGCTGCTTGAATCCTGACTGTCCTCTTGTTCCTACAACTATCAGGTCGACATTGTTGTTCTTTGCATAGTCCACTATAGTCCCGGTCACCGAGTGGATCGTATCATACAGAATTTCACTCTTTGTTCCCACTTTCTTTTCTTTCAGCTTCGCTTCGAGAGGAGACATCCACTGCAGCGCGGATTCCTTTCTCGCCCTGTTATAGCCCTCTACCAGAGTGACGTTGCCGTATTTTGCCTGCGCGCCTATTGCCCCGGCCATCTTTAGATCTTCTATCACATGCACCAACAATACCTCAGCTTTTACTACTTCTGCCAGACGGGTAGCGAAACCTACTGCCTTATCTGATGGAGCTGACCCATCAACGGCCACCAGAATCTTACGAATGGATACTTCATTTACCATGCGGCTCATGTCCGCACGCTAGGATAAAGCGTCTAGGATTGCACTGCATTGCATGGCATTCTTTCAAGATATAATAAGTGAAATATAGTCATATGCCGCAAGAGGATGGCTATCGAATGGGATTCACTTGTAGTTGAAATGGTCCTTCTGGCCGCAATAATCTACGGTTCAGTCTATGTGGGCAATCTCGTGGAGAAGAGAAAGCAGCGCCACGACGAGAAAGAAGACGCGAAGAGAATAATCAGGTTCGTCATGAATGATCTGCACAAGAAGCAGCGGTTCATTGACGAATCGATACAGTACAAGGACTACAAGCCGTTTTTCACCGACATGTGGGATGCAGTAATTCTGGGAGGAAAGCAGAAATGCCTTCCTTTCGAAATGTTCGAGAACCTGCAGCATACGTATTCCTGGATGAAGTATTACAACAATGAACTTGAACAAAGGGAAAAGAGTGGTGATGCGACAGTGCTAGATACTCTTAGCGAGGTTAAAGGATCCATCAGCCAATCGCTACAGCTAATGGAGAAAAACAAATTGTAACTGCACTGCAGTGCACCACATTCATATTCCTTATTACGATGCGTTTGCTTGAACAGTCAATGAAGAGACTGGAAATCATAATCCCGCATGATTATCTCGTGGTCGTGAACGAACTCTTGCACAGACACAAGGTAGGCGGCATGTCTTTTTATGATGTCAAGGGAAGAGGAAAAGCGAAATGGCAGCCGGCGAGTTTTGGGGGGCGAACAAAAAGATACGCACCAGAATTTGGCTATAGCACCAAGATAGAGGTTGTGGTATCAGATACGTTAGCAAAGACCGTCGTCCGAGACGTTAAAGAGAAGCTTGGAACAGGTAGTGCCGCCTTTGGCAAGATCTTTGTGTACGACGTAAAAGAAGCATACGACTTGAAAACGATGAAAGAAGGGGATTTGGCGCTCTAATTCTATTTGTAGATTCTTTCAGTCTCGCGGCTCGTGGAGCGTTCATAGTCCTGCATTTGCTGCTGATGCATCTTCAAGAATTCCTGCAGATGCTTCTTTATCATCTCCACTTTCTGTCTGATCGCAGAAGTGTCGATCTTTAGGCCGGGTAGAATTTTGGGCAATGTTTCCAGCACTATGGCCGCTCCTTCAGGATCCGGTGCTTCTGACATCGTTGGGATCATCAAGGCGGTGCACTTCAAACCGCGAGCGGCGCATGCGGTCAGTAATGCTCCGGAGAGACCGACAATAACCGCATCATCTGGCACTGCGAATCCATCTACAGTGGAGGTCTGGCCGGATGGCTTTTCCGCCAGTTCATTTCTCAGCAACATCGCTTTCCTCTCAAGAAGGTACGGAGGACTAAAGTTGGTCGGCAAGATTCCACCGAGCACGATTATTTCATCTACACCTGCGTTACTGCTCCAGTCTGCGATCGTATTGATTATAGAATAGGTCCCCCTTGCGATTACCGGCACCTCGCATATCAGCGCACATATCTTTCCTGAATCGTTGGCATAAATCCGGAATGCATGTCTGAACCTCTTTCCTATGAAAATGGCAGCCGGCATGACATACTGGGATTCAATATAGGCGATCTGATGCATGTTGAGCTGTTCTATGATGTGATTGATGGTAACTGAGCCTATCATGCCACTATCTGGAAAGCCTGCTATCAGAACGGGATGACCAAGCAGGATCTTGCATGCTGGAACAGGCAAGACCTTCGTATAGCCGTCCGACAGGAAAGGTAGCCTGTTGCTGCTCCTTCTATTTGGCCTTGGGTTCATCTGTTGTTACAGTACCAGCCAGATAAATATCGATATCGTTTGCGCTACCTCTGATTTCAACTCGGACCGCAGGCGTTTGCAGTGCATGGCAGAGTCTTCTACCAATAGATATAATGGTCTGGCGTATAGGCTGATATGTCTTCCTCTTCATTATCTGTAGTAGGAACTACGAGCCAGGGGGTCCCAATAGTGCTCCTGAAGGAGGGCACCTCGCAGACAAAGGGGATGGATGCCCTGAAGAACAATGTTCAAGCCGCAAAGATCGTAGCAACAATGCTAAAGTCTGTCCTCGGACCTCGAGGGATGGATAAGATGCTTGTGAGCGGTACAGGCGATGTAACGATTACAAACGACGGTGCCACCATCCTGAAGGAAATGGATGTCCAGCATCCCGCCGCAAAGATGATGGTGGAAGTCGCCAAAGCGGTGGATGACGAAGTAGGTGACGGAACAACGTCTTCGGTAATTGTTGCGGGTGCAATGTTGGAAAAGGCAGAAGAGCTGATCAAACAGGGGATCCATCCGACAGTCATAGTCGATGGCTACCGCAAAGCGATGAGAAAAGCCATTGAAATCCTGAACAAGATAGCGGAAAAAGTGAATATAGACGATCATTTGTTGTTGGCAAACATAGCCAAAACGAGCATGGAGTCAAAAATTGTGTCAGTGGACAGTGATATTCTTGCCGGGCTTGCAGTACGCGCCATATTTGCAGTGGGTGAAAAGCCGGCAACAGAGGAACCCGGGGGGAATGGCCATTACCTATCAGTGGACCTGGACAACGTGAAGGTTCAGAAGAAGCCAGGCGGAGCGATGCGTGAATCAAGCCTCATTGAAGGCATCATAGTCGACAAGGAAATAGCCCACTCAGAGATGCCAAAGAGATTCAATAATGCAAAGATTCTATTGCTTAATTCGGCTTTAGAGATCGAAAAGACCGAGTTTGATGCAAAGATCAGCATTGACAGACCCGAGCAGATGACGATGTTTCTTGAAGAGGAAAGCAAGATGCTTGGTAGAATGACGGCAAAAATAATCTCAGTTGGAGCTAATATCGTATTCTGTCAGAAAGGAATAGACGATGCTGCCCTGGATTTCTTGGCAAAGGCGGGGATTTCGGCGGTAAGGAGGATAAAGGAGTCCGATTTGAACGCTTTGGCAAAGGCGACAGGGGCAAGAGTTGTTACGAATCTTGATGATCTGTCGTCAAAGGATCTAGGCTATGCCCAAAATGTTGAGGAAAGAAAGCTGGAGACCGACAAATGGGTTTTTGTTGAAAAGTGCAAGAATCCCAAAGCAGTGTCAATATTGATTCGAGGCGGGTCACAGAGAGTAGTCGACGAAGCTGAAAGATCCATCCACGACGCTCTAATGGTCGTGAAGGACGTTGTGCAGAAACCTGCAATTGTAGCGGGAGGAGGATCACCTGAAGCCCATGTTTCGCATGAACTAAGAAAATGGGCGGCGGGCGTCCCTGGAAGAGAACATTACGCAATTCTGGCTTTTGCCGATGCACTCGAATCTATTCCGGTTACGCTGGCAGAGAACGGAGGCATGGACGTGATCGACACTCTTACAGCAATACGCTCCAAACAGTCTACATCCAATAATCCCTGGATAGGTGTTGATGTAAAGGAATTGAAAGTCGCTGACATGCGCAAGAAAAACATAATCGAACCACTAGTTGTGAAAGAGCAGATATTAAAGTCCGCTACAGAAACGAGTGCGATGCTTTTACGAATAGATAATATTCTTGCATCGTCTGGCAAAACAACGAGTGGGACAAATCCTGCAGGCCCCACCTAAGATATCGCAGATCGGCCCGCCCGCGCGGTTCTCAAATGGAGCTTGTACCTTGCCCCGCTTTTTTCATCAATGTAGGACCATTGGGAAGAGGGCACCTGGAGTTCCGTGAATTCCTGGGAGAGTGCGGCGTCCTTAGCCAGATTACTGTAAAATGAGTCGCCTACTATGATTTGGCCCACCTTTGCGAACGCAAGCATCTTGGCGGCAATACTAATGCTTGAACCAACTGTATCAATATGCGATCTTAGGCTCTTTCCGTAGAGGACAACCAATAGCTCACCGTAATCGAGGGAGATCTTTACTCCTAACTCTGGCAGGCGATGTGCCACAAGCTCTGGATTGACGGATCCCTGCAATATTTCCTGCATTTCTTTTGCACAGCTCAGGGCGTTTCTGGACGCCTGATGTTTGTCATGTTCAGCCGGAAAGAGTGCAATGACCGCATCTCCAACATATTTTAGGACATAGCCACCATAGTCCTCAACCAGCAGCGTCATTTCTTGGGAAAAGATTTGCAACACCGAAGCAAATTCTGCTGCGGGCAGGGATATGCTCATTCTTGTAGATCGTTCAATGTCTACATATAATACGACAACAGCGATCTTGCGGTCCACATGTCTTCTGAGAAATTTCTTGCATGATTCCCGCGTCAGGTCTATCTGGATCCCGTTTTCCAGCGTATGTCTTACTCTGGCATTTATCGGTGAGAGATTTCCGCCAGAAGAAACAAGCTCCATCCCTATATCACCCAGAGGCTGTCAGCACAGGAGTCGACGCTGAAGCGACTTTCCATCGCATAAACTTCTGCATGACATGAATACAAGGATTACTACACACGGAACCAAAATGTAATCGGATAGCACAGTGTGAGTGCGTTAAGGGCTGAGAAGTATATGCAGCTTGGCAATATCTTTGTGACATGGCCTCATAATATCTGGCCCGTGCACATGCATACTATGCTATGCAAGTTGTTCTTTTTTTTGGGTGATAATAGCCACATGATCTAAATTAAAAGTAAAGTTCCCAGACTTCTGATAACAATGGGTCAGGCGATTCCACTGGACTAGCAGGTGTTCCTTTTGCCAAACTCGCTCTTTTCTTGAGGTACCTCGCCAGATCCGTGGTAGTAATAATCCCTACCACACGCTTAGCATCTTCGACTATGAGATGCCTTACTTTTTTATTTAGCATAAGACGAGCCGCATCTTCAATTGGCATATCACTTTTTACCGAAACAACAGGCGTAGACATCAAAGAACCAGCTGTAATTCTACCCGAAAGTAAATTTTTTGCAGTATTCCTAACTATGTCTCGTTCCGTCAACATGCCTACCACATTCTCGCCTTTATCGTCTGTTATTGCCACTGAACTGATATTCCAATCTGTCATGGCTTTAGCAACTTCGAGGACGGTAGCTTTGGTATCACGAATAACCATTCGAGTATTCATGTAGTCTCCAACTGAGCTCATTCAAATGCCATACTGCTCTATGAATTATATCTTCTATGGTTGTTCTGCCATGCACTGCATTACTACTTGCTATCAAGACTTCAGGGACCTTGATGCTGTAAGATGGACCATAATCAGTGAACAAGCGTGTAGTGATGACCAACTACCGCTGTTCTGAATAGTAGATCTAAATACCCCAGCTCGCCTATTCTGTAGTGAACAAAGTGAAGTCGAGCAACGTCCGCCAGCATGCATCCCTTCCAGTATTGATAATTATCCTTGTCAGCTTTCAGCCTGCCCTCCTTAGTATTCCCTCCGGCTTTGCTGATGATCCCACTGTCAAACTTGGCGGGAAGCCTATCACGCTGGCCTATCCTTTCAAGCTATCAGTTAACCAGACCGCATACCTTGCAACAGCCGACCTGGTTTTCCGATTCGTCAATGTAACTGAGGACTCTAGATGCCCTTCAGATGTGCAGTGCATCTGGGCTGGACAGGTTTCGATTCTAGTCGAATATTCGCGTGCTTCCACAGGGGAACGTCTCGGCAACTTAACACTCACTCTGATGGGCGGAGCTAGCAGCGACGTTCTGGTTGGCACTGAAGGCTATCTAGTGAAACTTGTTCGCGTAGATCCATATCCGGTCAGCACAATGCAAATACGACCTTCAGACTATGCGGCCACATTGATTATCTTGAGGGCAGATGCCAATGCTTCTGAATCCATTATCGCTTCCAGCCCCGTAGCTTTGGATAATGATTCGGGTGAGACACTAGAGACCCTGGAGGTGGGAAAGGAGTTCAAATTGTCCGTGGCTGTTCACAACGGTTTTGACGACGATCGCCAATTCATCGCCATAATGGAGGCCAGAAGTCTGGATGACGGCATGACGCAATTCCTGGAGATTCAAGATGGCACGTTATCAGGCAGGGGCTGGGTTGATGCAAGTTGGTCCTGGACGCCGGAACAGGCCGGCCAGTATCAACTACGGACTTTTGTGATCGACAGCCTTGTCGAACCCATAATACTAACTCCTGTCGCGACATCTGCAATAGTGGTCGAGGCGAGCACGAGCGGGGAAACAATCGTCACGCTGAGTGAGGGTCAGCGCGAAGGGCCTCTTCTCGTGCAAAAGATCTACGCTGACCGCGTGGAAGGCCTGAACTTTCCTGAATATCCTATAGCGATGGACAGCGGGCTACCGATTACTCTGCGCATTGGAGAAAAAGCAAGCAACGGATGCACGATAGTACTGACCCTTACTGGCATACAGGATGACAGCGCGACGTTTCTAAAGACCGTTGACGAGAACAGACCCTGTCCGATTTGCTGGTATCAGTTAGGACTGATGCCTGGTCTGCGTTAGCGATCCCGAGGTTTTTCATGCAATCCACGATACTCCACTTTCGAGCCTATTCCAGCTGCTCTTTATCTGCGCTGGTAGGAGCTACTTTGTAGTCTTCATCCGTAATCTGCTCCGGCGTCTTGTACGATACCGACTGTTTCATGGAGCTGAGAATTTCTCGCATTTTCCTGTGATGATCTGCTTTCGTAAAATCTCCAGCTCTATTTGCAGCATATTCCATCTCTGCGTGGTATGCGATCTGGTCATCTATGGAAACAGAATCAGAGGAGTCTGCAGACACGCCCTTACAGGAAACGAGACGCCGACATCCCTTTTGAGGATTTGGTCACTCTTCCGCGCAAGACCTAGGTGTGAAATGATATTACACAATATCGTTTATGCATAAAGAGCGGGCACATATTGTCGCATGAAACAAAGGGAAACATGCAATTTGTGCGGCAAGGCCATTCATGGCAGGTCCAGGACCATAGTGGTGAGCGCAAGAGGCGGAATTTTCCATTTCAACTGCAACAGGAAATTTGTAAGGATCACAAACGAATACAACATACTCATAGCGGCCTTGAAAAAGAACGGTTACAGGTTCACAAAGTACGAAAACATCGTACATTCTATCCGACAGGGCCAGCTCAGGTTCAAGAGATAAACATCAAAGCCACATTGTTCGCTGCATGGCTCGTCACCTTGCTTGGTCATGGAGCTTGCACCTTTCAATCGCGACAACATGTGATCGTCATTCAACATGCGTTACTTTTAGGTTAATGTAAAAAAAGAAGAGGGGACGCTCTTTCCTGATGGACTAAGCGCTTCTGTTGCTACGGATTCTCTTCATTCCTACTATGCTCCCGACAACTGCAGCAGGGATAATGAAACTCAGGTATTCCATTCCGATTGCTGGAGCTAAAGTTGGAGCAGCCTGACCCAACGCAACATTCACTGTCGAAGTTGTGGCTGAGCCACTTGGGAAAGAGGCTTGCTGGATTTGTCCAGTGTAGAGCGAGGATACTGCAGTGGTGTTCGAGTCCGTCTCTGACTTTTCAGGTTCGCTTTCAGCTTCGTTTCCGTATATTGCCACAAGTGTTACATCCTCTTCCAGTGTTACCGTGCGTTTTCGCTTCTCAGACCCGTCCTCCCAATGATCAAACTGTGGTGACCCCTGGAAACGGACCTCGATCGTATAGTCTTCTCCGACCTTGCCTTCGAACTCTATTGGAGTAAAGCCCTTCTTTACAATCTTGCCTGCTTCGTCAGAAATTTCGGCATATTTCTTAAATTCGCTTCCATCTGCGCGTTGCGATTCCACGATAATGGTGGCCTTGTCACCGCCTCCTCCTCCATTGCCGCCATCATCCTTGACATTTTTCAGTTCCTCAGGGAAGAAGACGCTCTCGATATCGCCCTGGCATCCGTAAGCTCCGAACCAACCCGGCGAGTTAAACTTGGACGTGTCAACACCTCCGCCTCCTTCTCCGCCCTGAGTGCAGAATACTGTTGTGTCGATTTCCAGCTCTCCAACTGAAAAGTAGTTGACTGTCCCGTACAGTCTATAGCCGTAGATTCCGTCGTCCGTTACCTGCCTTGCAACATAGTGACCTGGATCGCCAAATACACCGCTCAATGCTACTCCCTTCTCTTTTTCATCAGCATCTTCGGGCGAATTTGCGGCATTGAATGAAGCGATGTCTTCAAAATAGAACTTGTCTATTTTCAGGCTCGATCCCGCTAACGGAAGTGCGGTGTCCAGATCTTCCAGAAAGACCTCCACATTATGCTTACCGTCGTGTATTCCGGGGAACGCACCGAATGATGGTTCGTTGGTGTGACCCAATACTATGAAGACTCCTCTCTCGCCCACTCCATTTACGTCTATTGACTTGATATTCAAAGCATGTCCGAATGCTTGCATTGGTAGCGCGGATCCGATCAAGACCGTCAAGAGTCCGGCAGCCACTGCGAAAGTCAGCACTTGGCTGGTTGATGATAGGTTCACTGCTATTCCTCTCCCTCTTCTATGAAACCAAACCCATCGTTGTTTGGATTGTCATCATTCAGGTCGAATACAGGATTGCCATGTGTTAGATCTCCGGGTAACTGCATCTCTTCATATGGAGCGCCTGACATGCTTCCGAGTGTCCTCTGAATGTTGATATCCACTGCGTCTCCCGGGTTAAACGTCACATCTGCCCCTGACAGGTTAATCAGATCAATGTCAGTGACCCTGGGCGCTCCTCCATTGAGCGGGTCAGGAGTGTGCGCGTGGAATACACAGCTGCCAGCTGTCGAGGCATGGTCAATGTAGTACAATGGCACCTTGTCAACAAAAGTTCCGTCCATGTGTTCGTCTATGTGTCCCGCTATTACGGTGATTGTTGGTACGTGGTCTTCGTCGCACGGCGCCCTCATCAGGAAGTGTCCTGCGACAAAATTGGGGCTTGCGTCATACAATGGTAGTACGCCGCCTGGTGGTAATGTCAGCCCATCCAGCCTGATATGGGTATTCTGAGGGATGTTTGAACCCGCAACACCCAGTTCAAAGCTGTGGCTTGCAAAAACAGTGCTGCCATAGACAGCTCCTATTGCTGCAATTCCAGCCGCGACTACTAACAATCTGAGATTTCTCAGCTTGAGATTGTTCATCAGGTTCGTAAAATCTAACGGATGATAAAAGGACTGTAGTGCATTCTACGAATGTACTATCAGAATCTGTTTTGAGAATCATGTCTTGTTGCATGCATTGAGAATTGTCGTTGGAATAATATGATTGCAATTCCATTAGCAAAAAACCGATGGAAGTACAATCATCCAAACGCGCAACGGGCAAGGCAATATTCGCAATAATGGCAGCAACCATTCTGTTGTCATCATTGCTGATGCTGTCGCAGAGTCCGATTTCTGCCATAGCGGCAGAAGAAAAAGCAAGCAAAGTCAGAAACAAAGATGTGGGAGTTCTCGTGTATACCCACGGCGACATGATGAATCATCATGGTACGCCTGGCATGGAGAAAATGATGGGAATTGAAGAAAGATTGGAGAAGCAGGTCAAGACCCCGTCTGAAATAGTGTTTCACATGGCATACAACTGGGACGAAGGACTAGCGAAACTGGATGCGAATAATGCAAAATATGCCATCTTTCTGTATACCGACATGTTCGGGCCGCAATCAACAGTCATACACAATGTCACAAGAGGGGTTTTTGGTGGAATAGATCAATACAACTTCTGTCCTGGCGTCCCGATTGGTGACGCGTGCATGTACATGGGCACGGTAACAGAGCCGGCTTCAAAAGCCAGCGACACCGTTTTGATATTTTCCGAGCCTGCACGTCCTGACCACCCGATCTTGAGAAAGATCTTTGTTGATCAGGCGAGGGAAGTTCGCGAAAAACCGAGTCAAGAGATAGTCGTTCTCGTTGGCCACGGGGCAAGGTCTGACACCAATGACATGCACCAGGAGATGGAACTAACACGAGCTGCAAACTATGTACAGACAAAGATACCATTCGCAGGCTCCCTGGGAGTAACGGCAAGAGAGGACTGGCCAGAACTGCAGCCCGCAGCGATTGCAAAGGCGATAAACGCCATCAAAGAAATGCTTGAAGATACGGGTGCCAAGAAAGTTGTGCTGGTTCCGGCAACAGGCAGCGGAAGCGGCTTCCACATGATCGAAGAGGCTCTTGACGAGGAGGGAATCAATTATGTGGTTGCTCCTGAACCTTTACCGATCGGCGAAAAGTATTTCCTCAGATGGGCGAAAAAGACCGTGAAGGAAACACTGGACTTCATAAACGATGAGAGGCCGACCGAATCGACCATTACTCCGTACTGGAATAGGCAATACCACGTAAACTAGGTCCTGTAGAACCCCCAATGGCATTGGGGTTCTCCATTTCTTTTCCTGTTCAAATCCAACACGAATTGATTATCTCAACAAGCTCCATAGAAACTGAATCAATCGTCGCATAACTTATGAATTTCTATTTGGAGAATCGAAAAAGCGCTTAAATTGGTTAGCCGAAATTTTCAATTCTACTGCAATCGCCCGCCGGGGCCAAGCTAAGCAGGAGGGCACATTCAAGGCATGGATACTCGTGCTTCCTTGGTCTCTAGGGCATTCACTAGTTCTGAATCTACTAATGGACTAACGAGAGCCAATCTTGTAGTCAGCTTTGGGGAGGCACTTGTCACAGTATCTCTGGACTACGGTTACATTTTCCACCTTGAACAGTGCTTCAGTTGTCGCTATCGCCGAACAGACTATGCACAGTCCAGGGGACTTTTTTGTGCTCAAGCTTACAGGCCTTTTTTCGAATGGTTTTACCACTGACGAGATTTCACGGGACTTTACTATATAGGTTTCAGATGGGCGCAGTGAGGTCAAGGCGATCAATGAACGATTCCTGCAATATTTACGAGCTTGAAGGGTGATGATCCATGCCGAACTCCGGACAGCTATAATTCACAGTCAGAAGGAGGCTTTTTTCTCCGAAAAGTTGTGCATGGGGTTCCAGATCCCCATGCGTGTTGCAGGTTAGGAACTGTCGAATGTGCACAGGTACGAGCGGGTAGTGGATGATCAAATTGGGTGAATCAGATGCCGATGGTCCCAATGCAGCGGCCCTGGCTGGTCATTCGATCAGTCAGGGGTTCTTGGGCTGCTGGATATCTATCCTAGATTGCGATTCTCTGATCTGAAATTATTGCTTGTCTGTATCATTCTTTTCCCGACTACTTTTAGGGGTCAATCCCACGCCGGCGCGGTACGAGTCTATCTGGTGAGATGTAAGCTCGGAAAACAGCAAGGATCGAAACTCGCCCTCGAGAGTCAAGTAGTCGGCTGCCTTTTTCCATTCTCCCACCGGTTCGAATTCATTTGTTTCGCGCATGCCACCAGCGATTCTATCGGCAATGACCCATCCTTTGCTGTCAAGTAGCAGCGGGCGCCAGCCCCTTATCATGCTGCCCTCACGCGCCGCATCTTCTAGGCTTTTATGCAATTCAACAAGGCGTCTTACAACCGGATCAGACAACCCTTGCATCCTCGCACCTTCAGCTATTAATTTTCGTAGAGGATTTTCCATTGCGAGAATGGCCAAGCACTGACTGCTATGCCGATCGAATCATAATCCTTTTCTAGAACCTACCAAGAACCTTAGAGCATGGGTAAAGAAAAATCGAACTTACCATTCGAAGTTACATACACAGAGAAAGCGGGCACCAAGTCAAGAACTCCCATGAAGCGGCTTGCGGTCCTTCTAAAGCCTGAAAAGGTAGATGCGATCACCACGGCTCTCAGGGGTTTGGGCCTCGAAGCCACGTTATATGATGTGAAGGGGGCAGGGAAAGAGAAGGAAAGGGTTACATCTGGCAGAGGAATGGGTACTATAGATCTGGCGTATACCACAAGAAAAATTGTCGCCACCGTAGTCAACGCCGACAGCGTCTCCCAGGTGACCAACGTGATGAAAAACGCACTTGGTGGCGATAGCGGGGCCGTAGTAGTGGTTACTCCTGTGGACGAGCTGGTGCGTCTGTAGAAACACACTCCGTGCGAGTCGTCCAAGGCGCGGACGACTGGTATACATATTGCATTTCTGTTCGGAGAGCGGAAGACGGCATGACCAGATCCCGTGAATAAGCTCTATTGTTATCTTGCGAGCCCGACAGCATTTCAATAGTGAGGTGAAATCCATTCACTATAATGTAATTCGAAATAATTCTAAGGAAAACAAGAAGCTTAATTAATTATTCTACCGAATAATACTTGTCTCAGGACAGGTAAGAGCCAATGGCTAATAAAGATGACAGCAAGATCACATTGAAAGTAGCTGAAACCAACCCAAAGTTGGTTGGAAGGGGAATGGCACTGGTTGATCCCAAGATCATGGGCGAATTGGATTTGTCAACTGGCGATGTGCTGGAGATTTCCGGCGAGAAGAAAGGATACGTGATTCTCTGGGGAAGTCCCCCCAGTGACTATGGCAGGAAAATGATCAGGATTGACGGATACACTAGAAACGAAATTGGGGTCGGAATCGATGATAAAGTCACCGTCCGCAAAGTTATTGTAAAAAAAGCAGAAGAAGTTACGCTGGCGCCAACGGAAGAACTCAATATAGTTGGGCTTGAAGAATACCTCCCTGGATTGCTTGATGGGCGCGTAGTTGCCAAAGGGGAAGTTATTCCACTGAACGTCATGGGAAGAAGAATAGCCTTCACCGTCGCAAGCGTTTCTCCATCCGACGCCACAGTATCACTAATCGATAGCAATACCCAATTTATCATCGGTAAAGTACCAAAGCAAGCGGCGAAAGGAGTACCGCGTGTAACTTATGAAGACATTGGCGGGCTCAGGAACGAAGTGCAGAAAGTGCGTGAAATGATCGAGCTCCCTCTTAGACACCCGGAGATATTTGAGAGAATAGGGATCGAAGCCCCAAAAGGCGTCCTACTCCACGGTCCGCCGGGAACCGGAAAAACGCTTCTTGCAAAGGCGGTGGCTAATGAAACCAACGCGAATTTCTACTCGATAAGCGGACCGGAGATAATGAGCAAATTCTACGGCGAGAGCGAGGGAAACCTTAGGGAGATTTTCAAGGAGGCAGCGGAGAATGCCCCATCAATAATATTCATTGACGAGATTGACTCTATTGCCCCAAAACGAGAAGAAGTGTCTGGCGATGTTGAAAAAAGAATAGTGTCGCAGCTTCTTACCCTTATGGACGGCATTTCTTCCAGGGGCAAGCTGGTCGTGATTGGCGCGACGAACAGACCAAACGCAATTGATCCCGCACTCAGGAGGCCTGGTAGGTTTGATAGGGAAATAGAGATTGGAATTCCTGATGAAAAGGGACGGCTGGATGTCCTACTTATTCATACCAGAGGAATGCCCCTGACGGAAGACGTTGATCTCGCTTCAATAGCGCGGGTGGCCCATGGTTTTGTCGGGGCTGATCTTCAAGCGTTGAGCAAGGAAGCCGCAATGCGTTCGCTCCGGAGAATACTCCCAGAAATCGATCTACATCAGCCAAAGATACCGGCTGAAATATTGGGCAAGATAAAAGTAACCAAACAGGATTTTGATGAGGCACTCAAAGATGTCCAACCCTCAGCCATGAGGGAGGTACTTGTGCAGAGACCAAATGTCAGTTGGGAGGATATCGGGGGCTTGCAGGGAATAAAGGAAGAGCTGGAGGAGGCGATAGAGTGGCCCCTAAAGCATGCAGATCTTTTTGAAGAAGCAGATGTGGATCCTCCCAAGGGGATACTGCTGTACGGGCCACCTGGGACTGGCAAGACCATGATAGCAAAGGCAGTAGCGGCTACATCCGAAGCTAACTTCATCAACATCAAAGGTCCAGAACTACTGAGCAAGTGGGTTGGCGAATCAGAGAAAGGCGTAAGAGAAGTATTTCGAAAGGCAAGGCAAGCTGCCCCTTGCGTGATTTTCTTTGATGAAATTGACGCAGTGGCACCGAAGAGAGGTGGATCTGAAGGGGACTCGCATGTAACAGAACGCCTTATCAGCCAGTTGCTAACAGAGCTGGATGGGCTGGAAGACCTGAAGGGAGTTGTAGTCATTGCTGCAACCAACAGGCCCGACATCATTGATGAAGCGCTGCTCAGACCAGGAAGGTTTGACAGGATACTCGAAGTGCCGCCGCCAGACAAAGATGCAAGGAAGCAGATATTCCAAATCCATACAAAGAAAAAACCACTGGATCCCGCGGTAAATTTAGACAAGCTAGTCGAAATGACAGACGGCATGACTGGCGCTGAAATCGCAGCCATAGTAAATGCAGCTGCAATGACTGCAATCAAAGAACACGTCAATCAGAAGGGAACCAAATTGAGAATATCAATGAAACATTTTGAATGTGCCTTCAATAAGATCAAGGCAAGACCGTCTGGCAGCATGCTGAGGTAGTCAGTGGAATATCTTGGGCTACGCCCACGCAACCACCGTCAAACATAGGTCTCTGCATGACCCGGAAATGATTCTAAAGAATTAAGTATCCATGAACATTCTTTATATACAGTCAGTCGGATGGACGCAAAGGGATACTATGCTGTGCTGGGCGTATCTGAACATGCCAGCTACCATGAAATCAAAAGAGCGTACAGGCGCCTTGCAAGAAAGTACCACCCTGACAGAAACAATTCATCTTTTGCCGAAGACATGATCAAGAACATCAACAGGGCGTTTGAGATCCTGTCGGATGAGACCAAGAGAAAAGAATACGATGGCATGTATTACGAAAACGGACCACAGAACGTAGAGGAACAGGTGCAACATTCCGCGCAAGCTCGGCCGGGCACTTCAGGCGAAAAGTTTGATTTCCACCACGATAATGTCAGGGCGCGCAACTATGCCCAAGCTACAATAACACAATTTCTGGATCTTCCAAAGGGGAGATTTCACGTCAGCGTAGAGCCTTCGCTTTGCATGGCGTACGGGACCTGCGAAAGGATCGCCCCGAGAGTATTTCTGCTCGACAAGAACAAGATGATAAACCCCAAGGCAAAAGTCGAGTCCGAGATTGGAGCGGATTTTGAAACACTCCTTGCAGCCGCGCACAGCTGTCCTACCAAGGCCATCAAGATAGTGGACAGGTACACCGGAGAGCAGATCTACCCATAATTACAAAATGTGCTCTATGGCCTTTTGAATGTCTCCTGCGTCGATCACGTCTCCGGCCATCATCGCCTCCAGCAGCCTGAGGACTATTAGTTCGCCCGTTGCCCCCGCGATTGTCTGCGGGACAACAACCACCACGTCGTCAACTATTACCGTAACTTCCTTGTCGCTGCCGCCGCTCCAGTCTTTTGGTATGCCGACGTAGAAATAATTCGGATCCGACGCCTTGCTTATGTCCTGGTATAGAATCTGGACCATTACCGTAATTCTGCGCATCAATTTTTAAACTTTGAATTTCATGACGAATTTAATCAGCGCGTTCGATCAATCACATGCACGGTCCGCGCGCCGGCCGGATCTGCATCACGAAAAATTATTAGTCAGGCGAGGAAGCTTAGCTGTTTGGTCAATTGACTGATTACTTAAATAAAACCAGTATCCCGCAGTTCCCATGGCAGGGCCAGGGCAAAAGAAGGGAACCCGAAAAGGCTTTGCAATCGGTGCCGGGATAGGCGTCGTCGCCATCATTGCAGCAGTGTTTGCGCTGTCCGGCCTGGGAGGAAGAGCCGCTGACCAGACCGACGAGGCTGAAGTTCTAAGATTGTTGAACGCTCATATCTGGATCGCGTCCAACGGAACTACATCGGTAGCAGGCTTTGTCGTGCAGAACACGGGCGGCAAGGCCGCACTGATTGACAGGATAACCATAAAAGGCCAGTCCGTGCCTACGGCTTCCTGGTTCTACAATGCCAACCCTTCCATAACCACTGGATACAACATTCACAAGGAGCTCCGATACGATCCGACTCTCGATGCTGTAGACGTGAATGGCGATGGGGAAGAGGACCGCTTCATTCGAGCCTCGGCCCAAATAGCTCTGGAATCAGGCAGGGCGGTGTTCATTTATCTGGAAAATCCAGCGGGCATCAAGACAGCGGATAGCGGGCAGGCAGTAACAATCATTGTTCACTCGGGGAGTGCAAGCGCGGTCCAATCGGTATCAGTGACTAATAGCTAGTTCTCAGGGACAGCGTCATCGCTTTCTTGCGGCAAGTCTTTAATAAAAGCCAGACGATAATGTCATGATGACGGAAGCATTCGTCTTTGTGAATTGCCTGCTTACGATGACCGGGATGGTCGAAAACGCTGCAAAGATTATAGAAGGCGTGTTGGAAACCCATCCTACTACCGGCATCTATGATATTGTACTGAAAGTTAAAGCAGTCGACGAGACAAGCCTGCGCGACGTTCTTGACAGGGTAAAGGGCATACAGGGAGTAGCGTCAACTCTTACGAGCATCATTTACAGATAGCCACAATTCTGCATACGCAGTTGAATGGAACGAGCTCGGTCAGAATTTCTCCTGCCAACGATTAACCTTGGCCATTTGGACGGCGGCCCACCAGCAAATCTTTTTTAAGATCCGCCTTACTCGAGTGTGTTTGGTAGCAATCGGCGATTGGTCTACAACGAGCAGTTGGCAGAAAAGATCCGGAGATTGGTGGCAAGACGCAAGGGCATTGTCGAAAAGAAAATGTTCGGGGGATTGGCATTTCTGCTCTATGGAAACATGTGCTTTGGAGTGATCAAGGACGACCTTATGGTAAGGGTTGGAGCCCAACATCATGACAAGGCAGCCGCCATGGCGCATGCTAGGCCGATGGATTTTGCGGGGCGCCCAATGAAAGGCTACATCTACGTGGATTCCAACGGATGGGCAAAGGACTCAACTTTGAAAAAGTGGCTAGAGATGGGACTGGTTCATGCATCTTCGCTTCCCCGCAAGAGATAGTGCAGGATTCGCTCGGGACTCGGCCTGGCTTACTTGTATCATCTGAAATTCGCCTACAGGAACATAATATTGCAATGCCGTCAAAATGTTTATTATGATCAATCCTGAGCTCGAAGCGATGAGATTCATCATTAGAGCTCAGATTCCCACGGAAGTAGGGAACAGGATGATGCAAAATCCCGATGGAATGAAGCAAATTGAATCGTACATACAGAACGTCAAGGCTGAAGCCTCTTACTTTTTCGAAGCAGGGGGAGACAGGACGATGGTGTTCATAGTCAACATGGAAAGGGCCGATCAAATGGCGTCTATTGCAGAACCGCTGTTCATGATGGGAGCAAAGGTGGAGTTTCATCCTGTCATGCTACTGGAGGACCTGAAGAAAGCCGGACAGAGCATGCGCAGGTGAGATCCATCAAACATGCCTGTCGGTACCGCCTGCCTTTTTTCTTGATTTGCCATAAATAACCATCAACACGAGGCAGCCAAAGCCAATAAACTCTGGAATGATGAAAAGCCAGAATCTCTTCTCAGGAGGGGCATAGTAATCTGCCAAACTGGCAACCGGCCCACCGATAAGCCCGCCGAATAATCCTATCAATATTAGAATGGTGATTATTCTTTCCTTATCCATGCTTCGCTGCTCTACGATTCTCAGGTACACGGCCAATGATCTTATCTACTGTTCGAAATTTCTCTTCGCGACCTGGAACAATTCAAAAAAGCGAGTCCGCAGCGGCATCTGTTACTTACTCTTCCCTGCCCACCCTGATTTCCTTTCTTCTTCCATCCAGGCATATCCGGTAGTTGTCAAGTATGTCCCTGCCCAAGAGTGCTCTGGCAGGAGTGCGCTCTGGTAGGTCCAGGCAGCCTACATGTACGTTGTCATGCATCTTGCCAAAAACCTCGATAGAGACTTCATAGTAGGGAATATGGATTATTCCTGCCCCTGTCACCGTTTCATCGCTTCCGGCGAACTTTAGGTTCATCTCGTTTGCGATAAAAGTAGGCATTATTGTTTTTGACGAAGCAAAATCAAGATGGGCATCAACAACAATTTTCTTGTTGCTTCCCGCATCAATGATTCCCATGTCGACTAGGGGCATGTTATTCTTGTAGGGAATCTTCATCAGCTCTGTCGTACCTGCCATGCAATACTAGGAGGCTACCTCTAAATAAACAGCGGATCGTTTCCTAGCTCGGCGCAGCGAAATAAGGCTCGCCGCATTTGCAAATTGAAAAGTTAAAGTACTTCTCATGCCATTTTGAATGGCATGGTACGCAAGTTTGAAGAATGGTGGAATAGCGTTCCTGCAGACCTTAGACAGCGAGCTCGCAGAGGCGACGAAGCAAACAAGCCGATATTAAACCAGGTTAACTATGTTCTTCTGCATCTTCACCTGGCAGGCAAACACAACTTGAAACCTACACATGAAGAGCTGAAGGACTGGCTTCACAGCGGCCAGGTCGACACGCTTAGAATGACAAAGAAGTAGAGCTTGCTCTCTCATAGCGATCGGAATTTCGAGTATTATGTGGTTAGATTGGATTTTGGACGCCGGTCTGAAAGGCTTCTATTTTGCGGAAATTAGTAATGTGGCCGGGGTGCTAATAGTTGCTCTGTAATGCCTTTTCTATCTCGTGCAAAGCTGTTTATGTAATCATCGGTCAAATACGACGGAACGTGGAGCTTTTTGGTCGGTGGAAGCATCGCGTTAACGACCAAGAGAATTTTCAGCTGACGATCAATATCGCGCTCGTTTCTACACTTCTGGACGAGTTCAGTTATTTCCTGAAGCGTGCCAGCATCCATCTTGATCAAGCTATGAAAGTGGCCCCGGCCTAAGAACTAGTTAACGGAGTAAAAGCGATTACACAAGATTTCCAGAGCAACATGGGTCGCAATTGATTCTGGAGTGCCTAGTTTTCCGATCAGGCCTCAGATCTTGCACGGACTTTGGTGGCCTTCAGCTTTCTGAGCGACCTCCTGTCCATGCCGTTCCGCGGGTGTGTTCTTAGCTTGTAGCCACAGCAGGGACATCGTAACCCCGGCCAGATGATAAACATCATGCAGGCCTGGCATCGCTTCTGGCCGACCATATACCGACTTAGTCTGATATCCGCCGGTTTGGAAGCCCTGTGCCTCTCACATATCCCCCTGCAAGCCATCACTTTCAGTGACTGCGAGTCGCCGATAATAGCTGCGCTCATGATCGGTAACGATCATTAAGCATTGCTGGTTAAGCTACCAGATATCCGAGGGCCAGAGCCGAAAAAGGCTTATCTCCAAGGACAACCAGCAGATCTATTAATGGGGGTATCTGTTCGAGACTCACGGTACAATTTCCTGTGCGACGAATGCGGAATGGGTTTTCTGGCTTTCGAAGAACTAATCGAACATTACAAGAACTATCATCCAAAAACGATTGGAACTGTCCCGACGTAAGAACCCAGCCCGGATGGAATTGTGAATTTTTCTAGGCAAGAGTGCCTCTTGCAAGCAGGATCTCGTGGTTCCCAAAAGTGAGGTCTTCCCACACCACGTACAGGTTGTCGCCAGCAATCGCAATCGATGGGCATTCAGAGATCCCGGGATTCCTGCTCAGGTTCACCAGAGGAGTTGCGTCAGAGTCATTGCCGGACATCTTTAGCAGAAGAATTTCTTCATTGCCTGAAACAAAAACCTGCCCTGCAACATACAGGACATGCTGTCCAGCATCATTGTGTGTCGCACCTTCCACATTCATCGGGTTTGCAAACTTGCCGTCAGCATCGATCTCGACGGGTTCGGAGAAGCTGTCTCCGAGGTCACGGCTCTCGGTCAAAAAGAGCCCGCTGTCTTCAAAAGTGTACGGGCCGCCTGACAGAACATTTACAGTATTCCCGTAAACCACGATCTGTGTCTCCCCTGCATCACTTTCCCGGTTTAGCTTCGTGATATCTCCAAAAGCCTTCCCATCATCCGAACTCTTTGCAAGGAACAGGTTGTCCCCAAGATCGTCGTCCATCACGTTCCATGAGATATACACTTTGCCTGCAGAAGCTGCAACTTTGGGCAGAGTAAGGTCGTTGGCATTTCTGCTGACTTCAACCGCCCTGCCAAAAGTGGCCCCTCCGTCCGCGCTCGTCTTCAAAAGTATGCCGTTGCCGTCATTTGCCTTGTCCAACCATACGACATATACATGATTTCCCAGAGCTGTTATTTCTTGATTGAACGAGTCAGATGTGTCGCTGCTCAGGTTCTCAGGATCCGAAAAGGTGGTTCCATTGTCCTCGCTTCTCGCAAACATCACTTCCTTATTTTCACTCGTATTGTCAGCCCATACCACGTACACGTTCTTCCCGTGCGCTGCTATCTGGGGATGCTCTGAGAAGCCATCATTGTTGCTCAGGTTGATGGGCGATGCAAAGGTGTCGCCCTCGTCCTCGCTTTTGCTCATGAAAATATCATAATTTCTGCCGCCGGCGGGCATGGATTCCTGCCACGCAACATACACGCTGTTATTCCATGCCGCTACCTGGCCATAAACAGAGTCGCGGGGATTGTTTGTCAGGTTGACAGGATCTGTAATGTCGGCTGGAAGCGAACTGTTCCCAAAGTTATCCATTGGGCTAGGCATCTGTTGCCCAGATATCATGCCTTCATAGTACGACAGCAGCAACGCGGATATCGCTATCCCCGCGACCAGTGCGACTACCAGGGCAACATGAACTTTCACATCCAAAGTAAAGCATGAATTTTATTTGAATGCTGTGTAGGATCTTTACACTGCGGCTGCATCGTATTTATGGCGTTCTGCAAGATAGTTTGCTGGCTGTATGTTCCGCTATACCCCTTACAAAGTTGTGGCAGATCTCTGATGGTCCTGCCAGACAGCTTGACGCAGGCAAGAATAGTACACATGATTCTTGGCAAAAAGACCGAAGAGGCATTACAGATCTTGAGCAACTTTTACCACCTTGATGCCCCTGAAATCCGGGTTGGAACTGTCAAGGGGAAGAGAAGGACCGCCTACGCCGTGTATGTTTCAAAAGAACAGAGGATCTACGCCATGAATTCTGATATCCTGCACAATCCATTTGTGATTCTCCATGAATTCTACCACCATCTCAGATCCCGCTCGGGTGTGCACAGGGGAACAGAAAGGTATGCGGATTTGTACGCAAAGCGCTTTATCGATTCTTATCGAGCACTGGCGGCCAAGGCAGCTAGTGGCGGGAAACTAGCCTGAGTCATAGGAATGGAAAGATTCAGCAGGCTAACTGCAATTATCAGCTAAATAGTCATCATGTAGTGAACAATGAACTATTCGCCTACACACTATGATATAATATCTCGTAAAGATGTCTTTATATTAGCCGAAATCCATACGCCGTCTGTCTAATTGTTATCTAGTATCCTACCAGAAGCTGCACAAATTCCAACCCCACAGAAACAGAGGAAGAGAAACCAGATGGACGTCATGTTCGAGCTACTGGCGGCAGCGACAGAGCCGGCGAAGAAGACCCATCTTTTGTTCAGGACAAAGATAAACTACTACCAGCTTGTCCGCTATCTTGATCTGTTGACAGGGCTTGGCATGCTGGAGGCAGTCTCTGAGCCTTTCGAAGGTTACATGATTACGGAAAAGGGCAGGACAGCCCTGCAGCTGTTCAACAGGCCCGTCGCCTATACCTCCTAAATCCGCTAGCTGACTACAGATGCGCGTATCGGTTCTGATTCCGCCAGCTTTATCTTTAGCTCTTGCAGCCTGAATGTAATTGCTTCGTACTCTGCAGTGTCAGGCCGATACGGATCCCTCATTTGCCTGTAGGCATCAATCATCTTTTCTATTTCCTGTACAGACAGGTACGATCTTGCCATTTTCTATCATCTGATGCCTGCAAGCCTCAACCTTGCCCTGGAATCGCGATTGATTGGCGTAAACCTCAGGTGGAGGCCGCAACAAGGACAATGGCTTCCGTCTGACTTTAGATAATATTCGCATCTCCTGCAATACTTGAATCCATTTTCATAGGGCCGGGATATCCTGAAAAAAGCCGTCGAGCCTATCAGCCGGAGGCATGCATTCTTGCAACTCATCATGCCAAGCTAAAGTTGGTTCCTTATAACATGCCCAGCACGCTAGGGGGAGGGGGTGCAGCTACGCCCTTGTCCGGCCCGCTGCCCAAAAGCCGCCGAACGACGCGGCCCCTACGATACCCATGATCAGGAAGGGGAGCAGTACGGAAGGCGACTCTTCCTGCGCGCTCTGTCTTACAGCGATGACAAAAGAGGCAAGCGCCATGTTGCCGGCCCCGTCCGTAGCTCTGCAGACAACATTGACGGTGCCAACAGGAAATTCGTACCCGGACTCTGGCGAGCAATACGGAGCCAATTCACCATCGAGATCATCCAGGGCCGACGCGAGGTAGCTCACACGAGCGCCAGACTGTGAGGTAGCGTCAACTTCGAGAGGGGACGTGGGAAGAATCAGCCTCGGGGGCTGGCTATCGGCAGTTTGGGCAGGCCTGATGCTGGTAACAATCGTAAGGAACGGATTGGTTCCAGTGCTGGGTGCCTGACTGGTTTTGATAAAATCTGTGATGTACTGGCTGATTCCGCCAATGGCTGGCTGATCAGTGACCTCTGCAGCGGTAACATCCGCATCATCATCTGTATCGGCGCTGGCGTCATCCGGTACGTTAGGAACAGGATGCGAGCTGCCACCACCAGATCTCGAATGACTGGTCGATGACGTTATGGATATCGTCACCTGGGCTGTATTGCTGTCCTCTTTCCCGTCGTTAACCTTGAAGCTGAAACTGTCCTTACCGCGGAAGTCAGGAGATGGATGATAGGTGACAGTACCGTCCGAAGGACTGAAATCATCCAACTCTCCATGCTGCGGATCATCTACAATTGAGAATGAGACCTGATCGCCATCGTCGTCGCTGCCTTCCAGTGATATGCTTATTGACCTTTCTTCACGCGTTGTTACGGACAAAGATTGCGCGACTGGCGCACTGTTGGCATCGATGATGACGGTAAATGTAGCTGACGCTTTATGACGCAGGAAATTCTTGGATCTGTCGTCGCGATCCCGGCCCTTGTCATCATCCTCGTCGTCTTTATCCTCATCATCGTCATCCTTCTCGCCTTCATCATCGTCATCATTCTTTTCATCATCTCTATCTCTTTCATCGTCATCCCTGTCGTCGCGATCTCGCTCTTTGTCTTTGCGATCCTTCTCATTATCGTCATCATGCTTCTCACCATCATCGTCATTGTCCAGAATGATCTCTGCGGTTGCAACTACCTGGTTTTCCCCTTCATCTGCAGAATCCGGGACCTGAAACGCCGCTTCGAACTTGCCGAGTGCATCGACGATAATCGTTTCCGGCACCGTTGGAAGGGATCGTCTGTCAAACGTCAAGGTCACCTCGGATAAAGCAATAAAGCCCGATCCTTCAATATTCACAGCTGAGCCGGTGGGACCACGATCCGGTGACAATTCTATGGCTGGCGAGGCGCTAGCGGGCAGGATAGGCATGGGCAAGAAAATGGCAATAGCCGCGGATAGCAAGCACGCGGTGAAACAGAAGCCTCTCCTCTTGGCGCGAGATCCTCTCAACTAGCTGTCCAAAAAATAGCCGAACAACTTTCTCTTAAGGGGAGCAGGAACAATAGGACTGATCTTACTGACAAAGTTGCAACACGACGAATCTCTTGTTTCAGCACTACCAATGTCTTATAGATGACTATATCCAGCCAATAACATGCAAGCAACTTTCGCGCAGATCTTTAATTCAGATCATGTTTTCACTGAATAGTTCATGTATGTATGAAAATTGGGTGGCGACACATTCGAGAAGCTGAGAAGCTGATACCCTTTATATCGATCTGGAATCGTACCGTGACTTATGGCAAAGCAAATGCCGCGAGAAGATCTCTTGACCCCCATTCACAAAGGCATCCGTTCAATGATTTATGAATTAGGTACCAAATTGCAAAAGACGGACTTTACAGACGTATCAGCTACTGAAGCAATCATTACACAACTTAGACATAATCTCCAATCTGCAAACTCTACCTGTATTGACACGTGGAATACGGTAAAATTAAGAGTAACCCTGTAAATGCGGGAGCGCGATACAGCAAGGCGGATCCGAAATGATAATTGCTAATCCTGATTCAAAAGCGCTCATGCCCAGCAAGCGCCGAAAATGGGCTAGTCACGTCCCTCAATTTTCCCGTATGACTCCGGGCCCGTTTCTTCTTAGGGTTGAGTACCCCACGTCCTAGGCCTGTTCCCCAGCATCGCATCACGACAAGACCAAGACGAGTATTGTGCATTGCACTGCATTCTTTCCATTGATATAGGAAATGAATGTCCCTTTTAGATATGGCATCGGCACCATCAAGAAACGGTCTCGCATATGGTTCCATCGGAATTGCAGTCGCTGCGATAGCAATATCGCTGGCGACAGCATTTCTACCGCAGCCTGCTCCTCAAGTCCCAGCGCAGACTAGGGAATTTTACCTCCTAACACAAGTAGATGAAGGCGTCGAAGTGAGGGAAGACGAACTTGGGATACCGCCCGATCTCTTTTACCCCACCGAAATGGTTGTCAACAAAGGAGACAGGGTTGTGGTTCACTTCTACAATCTAGAACCCGAGGAGACCCAGGAGCACCACACGTTTACCATTATGGGAGGTGTGTACCAGACACACAACGACCTGAACGCGGGAGAGCAAAAGACGATTGAATTCACCGCAACTGAAGCTGGCGTCTTTACCTATGTTTGCACCTATCACATTCCAACAATGCGGGGTCAGTTAGTGGTACTTCAATAAAACGGCCCCGAGTCCTTTACACTGAAGAGTCCCGTTTCACATAAGCCTATCGAGGAACAATCCATAACTGCCTGGGAAACGACTAACGGATGTTTACGAAACGGGGAAGCACCTCTCAGGCAAGAATAGCAAACTGGAACAGAATTGCAATCGAAAGATCCTAGTCACAGAAGAGTCCTAAAGGACATTGAAATTTCTAACATTTCCCGAGTTCCAATAAGCAAACACGCGATCCGTTCACAATGCATCAGACGATCGACGTAAAAACGCAAAGACCGACCTGATGTATGAAAATATTTCAAAAAAATGTCATATCGTCAGCTGTCCAACTAAATTGAGCACATCGAAGCTGATTTTTCTTCAAATCGGGATGCAATAGACTCTAGATTTAGGACGAATTCCAATCTTGTGTGCCAGTATCTTGATGAAATACCGGGTGTTCTGTTGCATTATCCATCAATGCAAATTATTATTCAAATATTTGGAATTTTCTTGAAACGAATAGTTTTAATCCGTACCCTGCGTTGGCAACGGTGACAAAGTATAGTGACCTTATGTGGACCCAATAATACAGTTGACCGCCGTTATAGGCGGGGTGCTCGGGCTGGCGGTTCTGTTTGGTTTGTACATCGCCAGGCTGATTGCATACGAAACTAGGCCGCTGGAGAGGACACTCTCCAAAGTCGAAAACGGCTTCTTCAGGGTCATCGGCATCGACAAGGATCGCCAGATGACATGGAAGCAGTACATGGCGGCTTTATTGATTACCAACGGAATAGCGGCTGGTTTTCTTTTCGCTGTTCTGATATTACAGGAATCAATACCAATATTGTCAGATCCCGCTAGGCCGGGATTCACAGTAGATCTGGCGTTCATGCAAGCTTCTTCCTTTATCACAAACACTAATCTACAACACTATGCGGGCGACCAGCATCTGACCGTATTCTCTCAGATGGTTCTGATATTCATGATGTTCGTCGCACCTGGATCAGGAATAGCTGCGGCATTTGCTTTCATCAGAGGATTCATCCGCAAGAATTTCGGATTAGGCAACTATTATGTCGACCTCATAAGAATCATCGTTACGCTGCTGTTCCCAGTCGCATTTCTTTCGGCGATATTGCTGATCTTCCTTGGCGTCCCGCAGACACTTGACTCGTCAGTTACTATGACGACCATTGAAGGGCAGGAGCAAACCATCGTGGTAGGACCTGTTGCTTCTCTTGAATCGATAAAAGAACTGGGCAGCAACGGCGGCGGGTACTACTACGCGAACTCTGGACATCCGTTTGAAAATCCTAACGGTCTCTCAAACATGTATGAAATAATATTGATCCTGGTAATTCCTGTGGCATTCCCAATAGCATACGGCAAGCTGGTTGGCGTGGGCAGAGGAGCCTCAATATTACTTGCAATGCTAATGGGATTTGGCTTCCTATTGGCCTTGGGCGCAGTGGTTGAAAGCGGGCCGGGTGCCTTGGAAACAAGGTTTGGCAGCTTTAACAGCGTGCTATTCAATGTGGCTTCTATTTCAACGAACACCGGAGCAGCAAATTCGGGTCTAGTAGGGATGTCGCCAAACGCAGTGATTTCACTTCTGCTTGGAATGTTCATCCAAGCGGTACCTGGTGCTGACGGAACTGGAATGATGACAATGATAGTCTATGTCATCTTGACGCTCTTTATTGTTGGTCTTATGGTAGGCAAGACTCCTGAGTACATGAGCATGAAAATAAGTCCAAAAGACATCAAGCTTGCAGTGTTCATTTTCCTTCTCCACCCTGCCCTAATTCTTATTCCGACTGCCATAGCATTTACCACCGGCAATGCACAGGCCATCGTTGGAAATGATATTACTCCTATGGCTTACACTCAAACTCTTTACGAGTACACGTCAGCGGCCGCGAATAATGGCTCCGATTACTTTGGTACCTCTGCCAACACCCCATTTTGGAACTGGTCGACTGGGATAGTAATGCTTCTTGGAAGATACGTTCCCATCGCACTTATGCTTGCCATTGCCGGCTCTTTCACATTAAAAGACAGAAAGGAAGTCATCGAACCGATCAAGACAAAGGGTGGCCTGTTCATCGCAATCCTGCTGATAATAACTTTCATGCTGACGGCGTTGACCTTCTTCCCGTTCATAGCGATAGGGCCGTTCTCGATATAGGGTGATTTGAAAGAATGTCAAAACTAAACAACAATCACAAGAAAAATACTGGCATCAATGGAAAGGTTCTGCTCTACTCGCTAGTAAAGATGAATCCGTGGTACCTTGCCAAACAGAGCCCGGTGATTCTCACGGTTGAGCTCGGATTCATCTTGGTCTTGGCGATAGCCATCTTCCCGACCGCACCCGGTCAATTCGTCTACTACGACTCGACGCTGTACTTTGCGGTAGCCTCGATACTTATCGTTACCGTCTGGTTTGCCACATTCTCAGAATCCCTTTCTGAAGCCCAGGCTAAGGCTAGGGTTGATTCGCTCAGAAGTCTGGAAAAGGAAGTAACCGCCCGCAAAATAGTAAGCGGCAAGGAAATCGTGGTGACGTCGACTAGGCTAAAGCCGGGAGACGAGGTAAAGGTCTATGCAGGCGAGATAATTCCAAGGGACGGGCTCGTCCATGAGGGCAAGGCGTTCATCGACGAATCCATGATGACAGGCGAATCAAACCCTGTTTTCAAAGATAAAGGCGACCATGTCATCGGCGGCACGAGGGTTGCAAGCGACAGCATAATCGTGGAAATCACGGCCGAGGTGGGGAGGAGCTTCCTTGACCAGATGGTAGGTCTGATAGAAAGCGCCACGCGCCCCAAGACGCAGAATGAAATAGCACTGACGATACTGCTCGCAGGGCTGTCGATAATATTTCTAATCATAATCGGTACGCTGCCCTTCATGATGGATTACCTTCAATACCAGCCTGATATCGCGCTACTGATAGCGTTGCTGGTCGCCCTGATGCCTACTACTATAGGCGGCCTTCTTCCGGCCATCGGAGTCGCGGGCATTACGAGGCTTGGCAGGGACAACATCGTTGCAAAATCCGGCAAGGGGATCGAAGCAGCTGGAGACTGCGACGTGCTGATATTGGACAAGACAGGAACAATCACTGAAGGGAACAGGAGCGCGGTCGCATTTGTCCCGCTGAAAAACTACATAGAGCAGGATGTGGGGCAGGCCGCATTCGCAGCCTCGATTCATGACACCACACACGAAGGCAAGTCCATAGTCGACCTGGCAGAGGAGAAGAAGTTCATCCCGTCTGCGATGGAAAGGATACTAGCAGCCCGGCATATCGAATTCACCGCAGAAACAAGGTACAGCGGCATCGAGCTGATTCCGAGCAGGAAAGAGCTGACCAAAGAGCAGGCTGACACCATCGCCTCGCTCAGGGCCAGAGGGGACGGCGCGGCGAGCAACGTGGACAAGATACTGGAAAGGCTTGTGCGATCAAACACAAGCGCGTGGATACTGAAGGGCTCTGTAGACACGATACTCCCATTGGTCGAAAATGTCAACGAGGCGGAGCTGAGGTGGAAGGCTCAGGAAATATCAAAGTCCGGCAGCACCCCTCTGGTGGTTGTAGTGGAGCATGAGGCCATCGGTCTAGTGGCCCTGAAGGACGAGCTGAAAGAAAACATCAGATCAAAACTCGACGAAATCCGCGCCACCGGCATATCGACGGTAATGATAACGGGCGACAACCAGCTGACCGCGCAGGTCATTGCAAAAGAGGCCGGGGTCGACCAGCTGATAGCCGAAGCAAAGCCCACTGACAAGCTGCGCAAAGTAGAGCAGGAGCAGATCAAGGGTCACGTTATAGGCATGGTTGGCGACGGGACGAACGACGCGCCGGCACTAGCCAAGGCTGATATCGGCCTCGCGATGAACAGCGGCACGGCCGCGGCAAAGGAAGCTGCAAACATGGTCGACCTCGACTCCGACCCTTCAAAGATCCTGAAGGTGGTCAAGCTGGGCAAGCAGCTGCTGATGACTCGCGGCGCCATCACGACCTTCAGCATCGCCAACGACGCAGCGAAATACTTTGCCATCTTGCCAGCGATGTTAGGCGAAAGCAACCCAAAGCTCGCTGCCCTGAACATAATGCAGCTGCACAGCCCGGAAACCGCGATACTATCGACGCTGATATTCAACGCTATAATCATCCCGCTCCTCATACCACTTGCATTGAGGGGCGTGAGGTTCAAGCCCGAGCCGCCGCAAAAGACGTTCATAAGAAATATGCTGATCTACGGGCTTGGCGGCGCGGTCCTCCCATTCCTGGCGATAAAGGGGATCGACATCCTACTGTCGATATTCATGAGGTGAAAATAGAATGGAGAAAAGTGAAGAAACCAACATAAGAAAAGTAGTCACGCCCGCAGTACGCGTAGTGCTGGTGATGCTCGCAGTCACAGCCGTAGCATATCCGCTGAGCCTTGTAGTCATAGGCCAGAGCATATTCCCGTACCAGTCCAACGGCAGCATTGTGAACCTGGATGGCAAGCCGGCCGGCTCGATGCTCATAGCGCAAGAGTTCACGTCACCAAAATTCTTCCACGCCCGGCCCGCGTCAGCCTCCGCTTCTGGTGTTGATCCGCACATTACGCCGGAAGACGCATACTCCCAGATAGAGGGGGTAAGCGAAGCTACGGGCATCCCGCAGAACCATCTGAGGACTTTGGTCGACCTTGACGTAGAAAGAGGCCGGTCGGAGAACTTGAACGTGTTTGCGCCGGATTATGTGAACGTGCTGAGGTTGAACCTAGAATTGATTGCGCAGTATCCCGAAGTCTACAGCGAATTCCTGGAGGCAAGAGGAACGGAGGGCGGCACGTAATGGACATGGTAATAATAGCGGCGTTTATTGCTACGCTTGCTGTTGCTGCAGCGGCGCTTACGTACTCGCTGCTCGGGGCTGAAAAGCAGTAACCGGCGCAAAGTAGATGGCTACCGAGCAGCTATTCGTCAGCATTATCATAATCTTGGTGGCAGCCAGAGTACTTGGAGAGATATTTCAGCGAATTAAACAACCACCACTTGTGGGCGAGCTCCTGGCAGGTGTCATTATTGGACCCTCGCTTTTAGGGGTAGTCCTGCCAAACTCTGACCTGCAGGTTCTATCTAGCTTGGCAGTGTTTTTCCTCATGTTCCTTGCAGGCCTGGAGATGGACCTGCGAGAAATTAGAAGGTCGGGCAAGCGCGCCATAGTGATATCGCTAATAGCATTCCTTATACCATTGCTGGCAGGTACCGAAATATCCCAACTCTTTGGTTTGACAATGGTACAATCGCTCTTTATGGGCTTGCTTCTATCAATCACGGCAGTTCCTGTCAGCGCGATAGTCCTGATACAGTTTGGCATAATGAACAGCAAATTAGGAAATACCGTCATGACTGCAGCCGTTATCAACGACATTCTTTCATTGGTTGTACTCTCAATTATCCTCCAGATAGCCACGGCTGAAGGCAACAATGCGGAGGTCAACTTTATGGATATTGCGTGGTCAGGCGTCAAAATAGGAGCGTTTCTTGGCGGCATCTTTTTGTTTGATATTCTATTCCGGAGATCAGGCGCGTGGCTTCCTAGAAAAGGTGCACCCCTATTCAAGAAATACCTGCTGACAAAAGAAGCGGCCTTTGGTATCCTGCTGATTGCTACAATAGCCATCTCGCTGATTGCACGGGAGATTGGATTGCATTTCATAATCGGGACATTCTTCTCAGGCATGATTTTCTACAAGAAAATGATAGGCAAGGAGAATTTTGACAAGGTGTATGGCATCATATCCGCAATAACATTCGGATTTTTTGCCCCTCTTTTCTTTGCTCTGATAGGGATTGAATTCCAAGCGCAACTACTTGCCAATGCATTGCCGCTATTTCTAGCGCTTCTAGCGGTTGCCATAGGAACAAAGATTCTCGCGGGCTACGCAGGGGGAAGGATCGTAAGATTCTCGGGAGAATCGAGCTGGGCAATCGGTTTTCTCATGAATGGCAGAGGCATGGTGGAACTGGCAATTGCGTCAATTGGTTTTGCAGCAGGGATATTGGATCTTACGCTGTTCTCGATAGCAGTTGCCATAGGATTTATCACTTCAATACTCGCTCCCATAACTGCAAGACCTTTTATCAGCAAAGCCAAGAAGAAAGGCAGTAAAGACATAGCCATATTAGATAAAGTGGCTGAAAGAGGCTAGCTGGTCAGTCATCACGGGTCTGACTGCAAGTACTACTTGTCCCAGAAGGTTGCTGAATGGAGCGGTAGTAACGTTGAATGTACTGCCCTAGTCTGACTGCGATTTCACGCACATGATATACTGCAACATCTGCTTTTCTGAATTGGAGCGGCACAAATGACACCATCGCATAACGAACAAGGAACTACGCACTAAAGTAATGAACAGAGTTCGGTTTTATTTTCAAGAGAACCCTCGCTTCCCCGGGTGCGCGAAATGGATACTTGTCCACGCCAAGGTATTTCTTGGCCATCTTGTCAATGTGCGCGTCGGCCCCTTCGCTAGTCTGTTCGACAATGGTAGGTCTTCCTGTACCTTTTTAACTAGCTGTACTGGAAACAGGCCCCTTGTGATCAGTCTGTCTTCGTATAGTAGCTCTATGGCTATCGCGTCCATGGTACTTCTTTCACCGTTTGCTATGCAGTCAAGATGGACCCTTTCAATTTCATTAGAGAAATCGCCTATTTTCGGAAGCAGTATTACGTGACCGTTCTTGCCTTCCTTGAACCCTTTTTCTTTCAGAAAATCAGCAACCTTGTCAACATCCTCCACATAGATGTATAGATCCAAAGGAGTCTGGAATTTTGTAAGCTCGTACGCCCTGTAATCCAGAGTAACGAATTTGTCTGAAACGTTGTTTATGGCAAACCTGATGTCTGAATCGTTGTAGTTACGCCCGAATCTTCTGCCCTTGTTTAAGGCAATCAAAGACGGCAGAAGCTTTTCAATCACGTTTGCTGGCTGCGTTACTACATTAGTTTTAAGTATAAAGCTGCCGCGCTTGTACCTTGCAAGGCCGAGAGACTTCAAAGCATTCAGCCGTCTGTAAGCAGTCTTGACAGAGCCGGCTACTGAAATCGCATCTTTAATAGTGTAGACTGGTTTGCTATCCAGCCTCTGGGCGAACAGGAATGCATCGCCTTTCAGTAGTTCCTGTTTTTGCATGCTGTATTATGCATTAGCTGACTATATATAGATTTATCAGTTATGACACAAATATATAAGCATAGCTAAATACATTGAGGTTGGTCCAGATCTATTCCAGCTTCTTACTCTGACAACCTTTCTGCCGCCTTGTGTTGTAGTTTCCCAATCTAATACGTCATCGACGGCGATCTAGTCAAACGACTGTTCCAGTTTCTCGTTAACCTTGGAGTACTTTGCATCTGAAGCAAGACCCGAAGTACGAAGGGACTGAAGCTTCTCGAGAGATTTCTGCAACGCATAGCCTGTTATCTCTCTTGAGTAGTTTGAGTCGTCAGTGCTAGAATGCGATTTACTTTCTTGGGCCTCTTTGGCGGTCTGCTGGATGGCAAGAAGAGGTGCCGATGCAGAGAGTTGAAACTTGTTTATCGGGGCCGGGCTTTCCTTTGCCGATGTTCTTTTCCCTGTGTCTGATGACCTCTTTTTGAGCAGGACCACTGCTATAGCTCCACCTATCGGCGCAATCGCAATGCCTGCTAAACGGCCGTAATCGGGTCTCCATTTCGCTGTCAGCGTCTTTGGGGAATCCACAAGTAAGGTTTCGGTTTCTTTTAGCGGCATACCACTTTCGTCGTCCCAGCCATCAAAGACATTGATAGAGAACGGATCTTTATTGTCAACGCTGATTGTTGCCGTGCTCCCTTCGTCGTACCAGCCTTCGCCTGATTCCGTGCCATGGTCGGTGACAACTCGAACATAGTACTGCGTCTGTGATTCGAATTTAACCTGATGGGCCGAAGACACTTTTATTGGAGCGGTAAAGGATGGCTCAACTTCGCTTCCAACTGAGCGCTTTGAATTGTCAAGCGACCAGCTCGCAATCCTTTGTCTGGTGTCCGATGAGCTGGGGCTTGCCTCGTTTGAGACGGTAACAATGATGTCAGAGCCGACATCAAACCACTCGTCACCAGTTGGCGAAGGAGGGGAAAAAATTATCTCCAGAGTTCCATGGTCGGCAACTGCGGATACAGGATACTGCACCACTGCCTGGAAGACTACGGTGTGCCCGGAATCCATTGCGACATCAAGCATGAAATTGCCCCTGGCCTTTCTCTGTATTTCAACATACGGCCCCCCATCAATGGAATAGGATGCCAGGCTGTACCTGCTCCCTTCATCTCTGACCCAAGAGTAACTCTGACTGATGGAATACCGGCCGGAATCGACAAAGAGGGTATAGGAATCCGCAGTGTTTTCTGCATAGTTCACCTGCAGCTGCCTCCCAGGCGGGGTCTCCTGGGCATAGACGTTTTCTGCTGCCGCAAAACATCCGAACAATATCATTGCCGCAACAAGCGTCGTCGCTTTCAGAGTTCTAGGCACCTTCCGTTATCTCTGCTATCTGGGCGTACGACGCCGCTATCTTGGCGTCAATTTTTTCAAGTTTTTCATCAAGGCTATGCTTGAGATCGTTGTAATTGCCCTGCTGGATTCTTCCCAGGTCATAGTCATGATGCAGCTTTTTCAATGCCTCTCGAACGCCGTTCCTCTTTGAGATGAGGAACAGGAAATCCTCGGAAATAGGCCACGTAGACCTTGGCAATTCGATAACGTCCCCTACAGGTTCGGCGTTGTCACCTCGAAAGCTCTCGATCTTTCTCACTTTCTGGAACCTATAAGCAGTCAGCAGATATCTCACGTCATTTGGGGCATAGTGGAGCTTTTCGATGGCGCCACATCTCAGCAGTGTTTTTTCAACCGTGAGCCTTATGAGGTCCTGTTTTGACTTGTCGCTCTCGCCAAAGATGTCCTGCGCTATCTCGGCCAGTTTCACCGGCCCCATCTTGCTCGAGCTGAGCCTGGCTATGCTGTAGAGGACCTTATGGGTAAGCAGTTCGCTACTCGAGGGTTCTAAATATTTGAAGCATTCCTCCCTGAGATTTCTAATTTTTACAATACGACCCATCAGGTCCTGATCGTCTATTACCATTACCTGTTACCAACATGCTCGTCCAAAGTTTCTTAAAGCCTCTTGTGTGGAGTACCTGGACACTACAAAAGCCCGAGTTTAATGAGAAGCTAACTTGAACGCGGAGCTAGCGAGTTGAGGATTATCGCCAATAGGCCGATCTTTTACTCAGAAAGGACAGTATCGAGCCAAGTGCGACTGCTGCGCCTGCACTCAAAATGAGCAGAGGGAACTCGGGCACGACGGTGGTGCCCGCAATCCTGACAGAGTTGCTGTCATTGGGCTCGACCCTGATCCAGGAATGAGTAGAGTTTTGATAATATTGCTTAAAGTCCACCGGATCGCTGCCAGCCCCTGTGACTGAATATGGGCCTCCAAGGAGAGCCACGGGGATAATCGCTAGCATGGGCGTGCTGGTGTCCAGCTTTAGTGTCAGGGACTTTGAAGCCTGCTCAAAACTAAATTCCTGCACGACTGACGCGGTGACTACATGCACGATGTAGTCCCTGCCGTCCCATGCCACGACAAAATCCTTTGTATCCACGCTCTTTATCGTGTACCGCAGGACCGTCGGTCCTGGAGGCATCGTGACCAGATTGTCCACTATGTCAATAGGAATGTCATTCACATGGATGATATCAGACATTGAGGGCAGGACTATAGTGGACTCGATGTCTCCGCTGTCGTAGTTTACCTCCCATATGTCTGATGCCGCTTTGCTGACAATACTGGCGCTGTAGGTCAGGGTTACGTTGGCGGCTCCCAGCGTGTCTATGGATATCGAGCTGCCAGCATGGGAGAAACTCAGGACGATGTTGTTCTCGTCGACTGCCAGGATGTTTGAAATGTTGCTTGCAATGGCGTTTACATTTATTCTTGATACAGTCCTGCTTGGAGTTATCTCCTCAGTGACTCTTGCAAGGCCATCGCCGGATATCTCTATTGTCAAGCTGTTCGGTGTGACCTGTGCGAATGATTGGGGCGATTGCAACAGAGAGAAAAAGAGAATGGAACTGATCACCAGACATGCGATGCTCTCCTTGGTCAGCAAAGGCCCACAGCTTCTTGCCACTTGTTCCCTATCATGATTATAACGTTTTTCCCGCTCTTTCGGTTCCTGCCCGAACTCTGGATTCGGGTACCAGATGCCTTAACAGGGGCCCTACCACGCAATTGGTAGTTAGCGTCAGGTTCGATCGTGCTCATTTCAGGCGGTTCGAACGTTCGAACCGGTCTCGAAATGCTTCCTTTTATAGATTTGAATAGAAAGGGTAGGTATCAATGACACATATCGCTGAACACCTGTGTGCGGTGATGGCTTTGATCGCCGCTGTGACATTGGCGCTTTCCTTCCAGCCCGCAATGGCCGAACAAGGAAATGTCCAAGTCACCATGAAGGTGCTTGCCTCCGCAAATGCAAAGGTTCACGCGGACTTGATGGAATTGCAGCAGCTAAAGGTTGCAGTTCCCTTTGGCGCAGAGGCATACTATTCTGCTGCCGTCAAAGAGCAGGAATTGGCCAAGGCCGCTCTGGAATCAGGTAACCCGGACTTTGCCAAGAATCATATCATGAACGCCATGAATCTCTTCAAGACCGCGTCTGACATGCTGGCCAGCGTTCAAGAGCTGGAGAAGCCAACGGTCACAGCAGCAGACGAAAATCAAGTCGCAATCCAGGAGGATCGCGCAGGTTACCTTCAAACTCTCACGATCGCTAACAACGTTTCCGCGAGCTTTGCCGACTATGACTCGGCCATTCAGTCCAGCAAGGCTGCAATAGTCAGGCAGGATCTCCGAGCTGCTGAAGAACACCTTGACCGTGCCGAGTCCGTCCTGGATGACATACAGGGCAAGCTCCAGGTGTCCGGCGACAGCAACAAGGAAGAAAGAGTAGAGGCTTTTGCTGAAGAGATGAAGGCACACCTTTTGCAAATAGTCTCAAAGGCAGAAAAGGACACTACGATGACTGGCCGCAAGACCCTGATGCTGGAGGCCACCAACACTATTCAGCTGCTGGAGAATGCAGCGGATGTCGAAGAAATAATAAAGATCACAGAGGATTCGAGCAGGATTCAGGACATCCTGAATGAATACAGCGCTGTTATCTCCGACTTGGAAACTGTGGAGGACGTAGAAGAAACTGGTGCGCCGACAGATGAAGGTGGAGATGAGACAAACGACACTACCAATGGTGAAACTGGCGATGAACCAAACGACTCGCCTGCTGGTGACGTGCCGGGTAACAACGAAACCGAGAACCCGCCCCCGAGCGAACCCAGCGAGGCAGAGCAGCTGACGAATACTGCTGATGAACTGGAGCAGAGGGCCAACGAGCTTCTCGATGAAAGCGGTAACGTGGTGGCGACTCTGAAGATAAACGAGGCGCTTGCCCTTATCGCGACTGCAAGGATAGACATCGATGCGGGGAACTATGACCTCGCGGCAATTGCCCTGTCTTCAGCGGAAGTGTTACTTGATCTTGCGGAGGAGCTGATCCGATGACGCACGTTGGCACCATTTGCGCACCACCAGTGGAACTGGCGGTTGACACGCTTTGCAAGATGGAGGGGAATCAGGAGGTACTCCGTCAGGCAATACGCCATGCCCTGCTTTCCTTGGGAGGACCGATAGGCGAGACGATAGCCTGGCAGCTCAGGGCGCGGGGCATGCTGCTAGAGTCAGAGATCGATGTGCAGCGGTTCTACAAGTACCTTGGACAGACCGTCGGAGTCGGCGCGGACATGGTAATGATTGAAGTATACGAGAACGCAATCCGATTGGCAGAAAAAATGAATCCGACGGCTAATCACAGGATTCATCGGGGCCCGTTTGAAGATGCACTAGTCACCGTGGGTGAGCGCGGCAGGAAAGCGATAATGGCCGACCTTCATTCGAGAGGAGCCTGCCGTGACGGGAGATACCTTGAACTTGCCGATGTCTGCGAGTCCCTGGGCCGCTACTTTGACGCGACGTCCCCGGACATTGCTGTAAGCAGAGTGTGGATGAAGGTGAACAAGCTGTGTTCGGAAGGCGCCCTCATGGCGACTGGCCCCATGGCCCTGGCATAGGAGGCCTGCAATGTCAAGCGAACTTGCGATGTGCCCGAAATGCCAGCACTATTCGGTGATAGTGCCAACCGGTTTCATGCACATGATATACTGCAACATCTGCTTTTCTGAATTGGAGCGGCACTCATGCAAATAACGCCATCGCATAAATAACTATGCACTAAAGTAATGAACAGAGTTCGGTTTTATTTTCAAGAGAACCCTCGCTTCCCCCGGTGCGCGAAATGGATACTTGTCCACGCCAAGGTATTTCTTGGCCATCTTGTCAATGTGCGCGTCGGCCCCTTCGCTAGTCTGTTCGACAATCCGGCCCCTGACGGAGACCATGGTGTAAGGGTTGCTACTGTCAGTAACTGACACCGCGACATTGGGATTCCTTTCTACATTGTGAAGTTTTGTCCTGCCTTCGGCAGTGTTTATGAGAATATTGCCATTGTCATAGTCGATCCAGACCGGCGTGACCTGGGGTGAGCAGTCTCCCATCATGGTGGCAAATGACGCAAAATTCTTGTCTTTGAACAGCTTCTCTACTTCAGGCGTAATTTCCTTCAGGATTTTCATGACTCTTCTTTGATTACACCGCTAAAATAGTTATCGCGATGTCGGATCAGATGGCTAGATGTTCCATCCATCCGCTCGCCTCTTCTTGTCTCTTTTCCGTCGCATTGTTACCCAGATATCAATTGCCAACAAGGCCGCGGCGATGCATATCAAAAGCAAAAATAGATAGACAGAGATCCAGCTCACCGTGAATTGCAGCGAATTCATGGTGATCATGTCGCCATCGCTACTTGCCGTTCCTTCCAGAGTATAGTCTCCTGGCGAATGAAACGGGATTTGTAGTGATTGCGAAAATGTCTGATTTGCCGAGAGGACAAGTTCCTCAACGCCTTCATGGAGCCTTTCCCCTGAATCACTATCGACAACCCAATAGCTGAATGTGATTGCTTCTGTAGCGTTTGCTTGGTTTACGATTTCAACTGTAAAGGCACCCAGGGCTGACGGCAGGATCGGGATTGGCGATGTCGAGATGCTGTCTATTCTGGCTGATATCGTCAGATTCAGTCTATCCGGAGCAAGAGTGGCGTTTACCTGATTCTCTTCAATATCAATAACGTTACTGGCATCTAGTGCCAATCCGTCTGATACTCTGACATTCAGATGCCTGTTCTTGATTTGCGTGCCGTTCTGAACCGGTGGCGGTTCGCTGGTTGGAGGTTTGTCGAAAATGAACCCTCCGCCTCCCCCGCCCCCACCGCCGCCTCCGCCTGAAGGAGGGTTGACGGCATTTAGGATCCGACTCACCAGGTCGGAAATAATCGAAGTCTGGAAAATTCCGCGTCCAAATATCGCATCTCTTGAGACTCCATCAGTCACTACAGCTCCCGAACTTTCGACAACTAGTCGCGTATAGCCATAAATTCTGGAAACAGAATCGCTCAATATCGCGTCAGACGTCTCTGCAGCGGACCTGGCATATCCGGAGATCCTGGAAGCAGCATCGACGACCAATGCACCAGAAGCCTCTGACGCATCTCGGGAATATGCCACTACCCTGGAGACCGCATCAACCGAAACAGCTCCTGTTGCTTCCGCGACCTGCCTGGAAAGATTTGTGAATTTGGAGGCCCCGTCTGTGACAACAGCTCCCGACGTTTCAGAAATATCTCTGATGAATCCAGCGGACTTTGCGACAGAATCCGTGATCCCGGACCCTCCCAGTTCAGAAATATTCCTAAAGAACCCGCCAACCCCAAGCACACCCTCTGTTATCAGTGCAGTGTCAGCGGTCTGTCTCGAGAAACTGGGGAATCGGGAAATGCTATCTGAGGGAATGGCTCCGGACGCTTCAAGAGTTTCTCTTAAGTGGATTGACATTCTTGAAGCCACGTCGCTCACTACCGCACCCAACGGCTCAGAGGCCTGCCTGAAAAAGCCCGTGGATTTGGTAACTGAATCCGTGATCTCTACTCCCGTAGTTTCTGAAATTGCTCGCATGAAACCGGCGCGCTTGGTCACCGAATCAGTCGCTGTGGCGCCCGAAATGTCGGCTATGGCTCTGGATGACATGATTGCGCGCGATGGACTCGAGTCTGCAGTAATAGCGGAATCAGCGGCGGTGCGTGCCAAAGCAATAGCTCTCGAAAGCGCATCCGAAACTATGCCCGATTCGGACTCGCCTATTGAGAATAATGATGCCGTTCCCAGGTAATATGTCCCGGACGATGAAGGCAAGACTACAGTCTGCGTGGAAGAAGCAGCCTGGAATGTCACGGTTGTTGCGAGCAATGGGCCTGTGGTTACATCAATCCAATATTCAAAGACTAGAACCCTGTTGGTCAGATCTACAGCTGACGCCGAAAAGGTAATGGTTTCAGTCTGGGCGGTCAGTAGCGAGAAAACGTTGGTAGTCCCAGTAGCAGATCCTATGGATGAAAGACTTGACCCTAGCGTATCCGTAGAGAAGGCGAATACCCTGACCCTTCCGTCGGCAAGGACAGAAGTCAAAGCGGCCTGTGTAGTGACTGTAATGGACCATGTGCCTGCCGGTATGGATGCCCCAACCACTCCAGCGGTTCTCCATCCAAATCCGCTCAACGAGGAAGTGTTTGGAGTTCCTGTCGAAGTGGAGCCTGATGTAAATGGATTAACTATGAACGTTCCAGTCACAGCGGAACCGACAGAAATGGTTGTAGTCGTGTCTGGCGTTGCGCCGGGCGAAACAGTGGTTAGATGTCGATAGTCTGTGCCAAAGCTGCTGGCAGCAGAGGATTCTGGAAACGGTATTGAAAAGATTAGGGAAAAGGACGCAAGGATGCAAGTTGCGAAAAAACCGATTCTGGCAGTCTTTCCATACAACCTAGGTCATTCATTCCCCTTTCCTGGGCTCCAGCCGTCTATCCTATCGTTATCGTCCAAGTAACGGTGAGTTGGTCGCCAGAGATCAGGTTGACGCTGCTAAAAGTGTTCTCTGCCATCATGGTGCCTCCTGAAGAAGCTGAAAAGAGGCCGGTTTTTTGTATGGCGCTAACTGTGCCGGAAGCAGTGAACACTTTTTGGACAGTAAAAGTATTCGTGCCAGCCGTATGGGAATAGGTTCCCTGCGCTCTATCTAGGCCGTTACCGGCGAGCTCGCCGGTCAAAGTAGTATCTGTGGCTGCGGGAGCACCGCTATCGTCACTCAGTGCGATATAGTTTGCTCCGTTGGCGCCTGGCGATGTCGATCCGATCTGGGCGCTAATGAAATCCTTCCCAGCGTTTGTTATGAGGTTGTGATCTTCATAGTGGTAGACTTCGGTTCCTTGCCTCACAACAGAGACGGTGACGTAGCCCTTTGCAGGGATATCCTCATTGATGCCATCTCTGGACCCGGGCATAGGATTGCTTTCTGGGAGAACGAGTATTGTAGCTATGGCCGCCGCCACCAAAAATGATGCAACCGCAGTTATGGTCGCTTTGCGATGCATTACCGTGGTCTCATCCGACAATTGAGCAATACGGCTTTTGGAGAACTTTTTTACACCAAATTATAAAGATTTTCACATGGAGGGCATGGCAGAAGTATGGAGGAACATGCATCCTGGGAAATAGAGTTATTCGACTTATTCCCCTGCACCGTCTTTCCCGACTTGGTCACAAAGCCGGAGCAGCACTCCCTGTGTTGCTTGACCTGATTGCTAGGACACATTCAACTTCACAGTATTGCAAGATGGTAGCAATATCTTATCTTGAGCCTGGCATCGACATAAGTGGTCAGATAGGAAACCTGCGGCACTTGCTCTTACCATCCGTTCCGGCTCTGAAGTCGCCGAGTCAGACAGAAGCCACCTGTGTCTGCGGCTTTCGCAGAAAGTCCAGCAGCTCTGCGTTTACCTGTTCTGCATGGGTCCAGTTCAAACCATGCGGTCCGCCGGGGACCACCGCCAGACGGCTATTCTTGACAATTTCATGCGTCCTGGACGCAGTGGCACCCATCGGAGTTATCCGGTCGGAATCGCCATGAATGAGCAATGTTGGAACATTAATTCTTTCGAGGTCTTTGCGAAAGTCTGTCAGCCACGCAGATACGCTGTCCAGCATTCCCTTGGGAGAAGCGCTAGCTGCGATGCTCCAGCTGAACTTTACCGCCTCTTCGCTAATGAGCCTTCCACCAAGAACATCGACATTGTAAAAGTTTGCAAAGAAACCGGATAGAAACGCAAGTCTGTCCGCGGTTATGCCGGCCTTGATGACATCAAAGACATCGCGGTCGATACCTTCGGGGTTATCTGCTGTCTTTAGCAGAAACGGCGGGATGGCAGCTATAAAGGCCGCTTTTTTCACGCGGTCAGACCCATAGGTGCCGATGTAGCGCGCTACCTCGCCTCCACCCATCGAAAAGCCAACAAGCGTAACGTCCTCGAGTCCGAGCGTGGTTAACAGGATATGCAGGTCCATAGCGAACGTATCGTAATCATAGCCAGAAATAGGCCTGCTTGATCCACCGAATCCTCTTCGGTCATAGGTAATGGCCCTGTAGCCGTTTTCTACCAGTATTGGGACTTGCTTTTCCCATGATCGGCCGCTAAGGGGCCAGCCGTGAATTAGGACTACAGGCTTGCCGGAACCGTGGTCCTCGTAATAGAGTCTAATTCTGCCAGAATTTTCTTGACCGACATTAACGTACGGCATCTTTGGATTGTATCCACGAGTTTCTGGTAGATTAACATTTTCTAATAAGGAGAAATTTAACTTGCAAAGACTGGCTGGTTGGAGCAGGGTATGGCACCCCTGTCCCCAGATCTAAATGGCCGGACACGTAATTTCCTGCCAGCATTGCAGACAGAAATTGCCTGCATCCTGAAATATTTCGGCTTGTCTTATTTCGCATCGACAACACAGATCAAGCATAGCTCACTAGATTTCAAAAGTAATGCATTTATTGTTTTTGGGCAATAGACTCTATAGCGAAAACAACATGCCTTAGCGAGATGAGGCCCTCATTGTAGTCGATGCTGGCTGGTTGAAGTGACATACTCCGGGAGGAGTTTGGGGTTTCGGATAGAGATCACATCAGGTTTTTCTTAGATTCTTCTATTGCGGCTTTTCTAGTGAAATTCAAGATAATCCAGTAGCCCCAGTCATACATCTATGCTGGCTGTGTCATCCTTTCTTCAATGACATCCAGCGCCCTGCGAATGTAAGCATTAGTAATCAGTGATGGCATCTCTAACTGTTTATCGATTGGCAGGGAACTGTTCAATCTCTTTAGCTTCATGATGCGCCTGTCTGTATTTTTCTCCTCCCTTATCTCAGATAGGCGACTATGCAAACTAATCATCAACATATGATGCCCGATGTTGGTTATAAGGATGGCAGGAGGAATCCTCCAGTAGTTTCTGTGCGAGAAGCACGTGCGTAAGTATCCAGATATTCCATGAATGATTTTATATTTCTTCCATGACTAACGAACATGAGAGGAATCCGACTTTACGCAATAGTCGCAGCTGCCTTCATGGCTGGGACATTTCTGGCATCGCCAGAATTGAGGGCATACGCTGCAAACACTATAGGGTCAGCTGATATCATCAACAACACCATACAATCGGTAGACATCAAAGATGCGGAAGTAAAGACACCAGATCTGGCTCCAGACGCGGTAACTGCGGTAAAAATCAAGGATAGTGAAGTAAAGGCGGCCGAAATAGCAACGGATGCAGTAGGCGCGGCAGAATTACAGGGTGTGACAAAGTTGCTGTTTGGGCAATGCGTACTTGACAGCGCGGAAGGTACTAACAGTATCTCACCGGGAGCAGGACTTATCGTTCATTGCAATATCAGTGGGGTAGACAACGACGACAGCGCCATTGCAACAATGAACAAACTGAATGCATGCCTGGCCGCAACAGCTGCGGTCGCGCTCAACAATGATGTTATCGTCCTTCTTCGCAATCCCTGTGACCACTCTGTCACAGCCGGAACAGGTACTAGAATTTCAATAATTGTATTTGACAAGTAGTACCAACAGATAGGGCTCCCTGCAACTCTTCATGGTTGGACGGATATGGATCTTGGAGGTCGATGAGAACATCTGGGTATGTTACTTTAGATGCGCATAGGCATGAGGCATCATAGAGGGAGCGAGTCTGTTAAAATCGGATCTTATTCCGCTTGCGCCGTGCCTTTTGCTCCAGCCGATTCATGTGCGGAAATCTGTGCTTTCCCACTTAGTTTTGTCGGGAGAATTACGGCGAACGTTGCCCCTCCCTTATCGTTATTGTACGCTTCAATTTGTCCTCCATGCCGCTCGACTATCTTTTTACATATGTACAACCCAAGACCTGTGCCGCTGCGATTCTTATTCCCGATGTCCATTGTTGCAAACTTTTCAAATAACTTGGGTATCTGTGCATCAGGAATTCCCGGACCCGTATCGCGAAATTCAATGCGCAGGACTCGCGAGAGTGCTATGTAAAACGTTTCAACTCTTATGAAGCCCTGACTTGTGAATTTCAGCGCATTACCGATCAGGTTGCTGAAAACTTGAGCCAAGCGAGTTTTATCTGCAAATATCTCACTTATCCTTGCATCAAATTTACCTTCCAATACGACATCGGGGGGTGCTTGGAGTCTCATCGAGTCGATTATTGAAGAAAGAAGTTGGACTATGTTGACTTTCTCTATGCGGTACTCAATATTGTCGGTTTCGAATCTGCTTACGTCAAGAATGTCTTGAGTAATCTGACGGAGTCTCCTCGCTTCCTCGTGAATCTTGTCCATAGCCATCTCAGGTTCGATTATTCCCCTCATTGCCAAGTCGCTAAAACCTAGGATGGGCTGAACAGGTGTCCTAAGCTCGTGCGCTGCAATTCTCATGAATTCGTCCTTTAGCCTGTCTTTCTTCAAAAGCTCTTCTCCGGCTTTCTTGAGCTCTTCCGTTCGTACCTGAACTAGTCTACCTAGTCTGGCATTATGAACTACTAGGATACATGAAAAAGTCCCAGCGATACCCAAGAGAATGCAAGTAAAAGTGAGCGTGTACCAGCCCTGAGCTTGAATAGCCGGAACTAAGGCTGGGTCGGCGTTGACTCTGCCAAGTTCAGTATTCACAAGTTGCAATAGAGCTGACCGCTGTTCCTGCTCATAAGCGTAGAGGTACGAAGCAGTCACGACGGCAATACCGACTATGCCTGCAAATACCATTGGGACGGCTGCACTCCTCATCACCTTTACAATGCCTTCCTTGGACTCTATAACGGGCAAAACGATTGAAGTAACCGCGGCGCCAAGAACCCAGACGAGTGCGGTGGCGATCCAGATATGAAATTCGATTTCTGAAAGAACGTGTCCAGAAAAGAACAGTGGAAGTGGCCAAACAACAACTAGGATAACTGAAAATAGAAGTGCATATCTCTTTGCAAAACGCGATGACTTGTCAAGGACCTGTTCCTCCGTATTGCCATTCGATTTCATGGGTAAGTGAATTGGACTTCCTGTTTCGTATCCACGTTTCGCCCTAGAAAGAATGCTACCAAATATACAAACTATTGCGCCGACGGAAATTGATGTAATGTTTCCTAGTAGGAGGGGGATCTCGTGACCTGTTGTCTGAACTGATATATCTCCGTACATGACGAACGTAACACCAAGCCAGACGGCAACACCCGCGATCAGCCCACCGATAGCTCCAAAAATTGCAGAATACTTGTGAGTTTTCTTCCACATCAGCGTCGCAGCAATGGGCATTACCGCCGAGCCGATTAGGATGCCCATTACAAGATATACGTATTGCAGACTCATGCCGAGTTGAAGTAAGAGGGACGCGAGTAGCCCCATCCCCAATCCAAATCCGACGATCAATAATCGCGATTTCTTGAAAAGTTCAGCATCGGTAGAACTGGGCTTCAGGTAAGTCTTGTACACGTCGTAGACGCTTAAAGTGGACACTGCAGTTAGCTGGGCTGAGCCAGCGGCCGTCACAGCCGTAAATAGGATGGCAAGGAGGAGAATTGCTCCCACATCTCCAAGAACAGCATAAGCACCACTTGGCGCCACCAAACCAAGCCCTATTTCTTCATCGCTTAGCTCTATGTTCAGTGCAACTGCAGATAATCCTAATGCGGTAGCCAACGCAAAAGGAATTGCGAACCAAGCAAGCCCGCCTAGAACATAACCCTTGGACGCGGCAGTCGGTTTGGCTGCAATCGCGCGAAGCCAATAAGACTGATCAACAAAGACCGTACCAAAATTTCCCACTATGTTTATTATTCCAAAGGCCAAGGCACCGATAGAAGCCAAAGTCAAGTAAGAACCTAAAGAGTTGCCTGCCACCGGATTCAGTACCGCCGCACTTGTGAGCTTGTCGTACATGCCTGAGATTCCTCCTATCTCTGGGCTTGAAAAGTACACTATAGCGACGAAAATGAAAACTATGACAAAAAGGAAGGATGCATTAGCATAGTCCGCGAGGAAGGTTCCCTTAAGGCCACCAAAAAAAGTGTACACAATGATACCAATCGGAATCATGAAGGCAGCGACGCCGATGTCGATCCCCGTTAGTGAATTTATCACTGCAGCACCTCCGAGTAGAAGCATTGAGGTGACAATAGTGTTTGTCATGAGCGCAAAGAACAAGAAGACCTTATGAGCACTGTTCCCAAACCTCTTCTTGATTATTTCGGGGAATGTGTGAACACTTGGAGCGTGACGCTTGAGTCCTACAGCGAGAATTCCGAACAAGATAATTTGTATGCTTGCTCCTGCTGCATACCAGAAGGGACCGGCAATTCCGAACTGGTAAGCGACCGTCGATGACTGTAATAGAGTTGCGGCCCAAGTCCAGGCAGAGACTACCGAAACGGCAATGAGACCTGTTTTGATATTTCGGCCAGCCGTTGAGAACCATTCAAGTGTATTCTTTGTGCCCAGCCATTTTATTTCGGCCTTTATGAGAAAAGTTACCACTAGCGCCATGAAGGCTCCGATTCCGAGTACTATGAGGTACCCGTACGACTCGGGCAAAATATACTCCATTTTACCCTA